>JBKHJI010000012.1:0-29171 GCA_046538175.1 Bathyarchaeia archaeon
ATATAGAGCATCTTGGTTTGAGAAATATATCATCTTTTTTCTAGCAACATAGCAGCCGCGGTTTTTTGTTTGACCTTTAGGCATGCCTATCTTCATCTTTGGAACTTCAACATTGTAGCGTTTGCCAAGTTCTTCTAAGGCTTTTTCAGGTTTTTTAGATAGAATTAGGTGGACTATTCTCGCCTTAAACCAGAAATCGGCTTCTGACATGTAGCTCACCATAAAATTCAACGTGGAAAATCTTCACATCTAAGCATTGCAAAATCTTGCCATCGAAGAAACCGTCTTTACAAGCACCATGAACATAACGGGCACCACAATAAAATCCACACTTTTTAATGAGTTTTTTGCCCACCAAGGCTGAAACTTCCTTTGATGTTGGTGATGCCAATCTCATTTTATGATTCGGCATCGTTACTATTATATATTTGATATGTTCCTTTTAGGTCTCAATAGGGGAGCTGGGATATGACCCGGCTGAGAAGATGGGTGAAACCCATCGACCCTTAGAACCTGACCCAGGTAATACTGGCGGAGGGAAAACATGAACGAAATTAAAACTCGCTTTGAAACCAAGATTCTTGCAGAAATTATAGTATTCGCCGCTCTTTCTGTTGCACTGTATGCTTTGACTCTTCCGTTTCTAACACTTCCCTATGGTGGCTCAATTACTGCAGGAAGCATGATACCAATCATTTGGTTATCCTTAAGAAGGGGAGTTAAAGTTGGAGTGTTTGGAGGAATGATCTTCGGGCTAGTTGCGTTACCAATAGATACGATGCGCCTTCCATTTTCTCCAATAGTGCATCCTGCACAGATTCTACTTGACTATCCGATAGCTTTCGGAACTATTGGTCTTGCTGGTTTCTTTAAACCACGCGTTTCCAAAAGAGAGTTGTATCCTTTGATAGGAGTTGCCATAGCTACTTTAGGTAGATTTCTGGCGCACTTCTTTGCTGGAATCTTTTTCTGGAGCGTCTTTGATATTGACGGCGTCATCTACTCTGCAGTATACAACGGTAGCTTCTTAACAGGGGAGTTCATCATCGCGTTTGCAATAATGTATATACTTGTTAAGAAAAAAATCCTTGAAATCTACATATGAGATAATCACGAAGGGACATAACATGGGTAAACTTAGAACTGGAATCAAAGTATTTGATGATTTGATAGGCGGTGGAATCGAGTCTGGTTCGCGGAACATCCTTTACGGGGCCATAGGCACTGGAAAAACTGTTTTTGCTATGCAGTTTCTCTGGCAAGGGCTACAACAAGGAGAAGCCGTGGCCTATGACGTTATGGACAAACCTTTCCCACGTTTGATTTCTTACTTTAAATCTTTCGGATGGGACATCGAGCCCTACATAGAGAAAGACAAGTTTATTGCAGTGCAGGCCTTTCCTCATTTTGAGCCGTTTCCCAAAGATCCCCGGGTGATATACTTTGGCTTGGATGATTTCGAAGAGATGAAACGGATTGACAAGTTGATCTCGGATAAGCGTGTGACACGGTTTGCGGCTGGTGATTTTAGTGAGCAAATATTTTCTTTGTATGATTTGAAGTACATGGAGCCGGTGGAAGACTGGACGATTAATTGGTGTCACTTTGACAACATTGTCAACATTGACATAGTGACAGCGGCTACGCAGAAGGATATTGCAACTCAGCGAGCAACAGATTTAGATCTTAACAAAGCCCACAATATTTTTCTCTTCAGATTTAACGAAGAAAACTGTTGCAGAGAATTGCGCATAGTAAAGATGGAAGGCAGCGATCACCCGTTGGATTGGTTGCCTTTCAAAATAACTCGTAAAGGCATCGAATTATTGAGGACTTAGCTGTTTCGGACCGGATTGAAGTGGGGAAAATACCGAATGATAAACTTAAGGAACTGCTAAAATGCATTAAAAAACATCCAAAGGTTGTAATACCACCGACGCCAGGTTTCGATTCAGGAGTTCATTTGATTAACAAAAACGAGTATCTCGTTGTCTCCACCGATCCCTGTGTCGGGGTGCCTGAAAAATGGTTTGGATGGTTGCTTATACACTATGCAGCGTCGGATGTGGCTTTGTTCGGTGCAAAACCCGAATATTGCACAGTTAATTTGTTAGGTCCTCCTAAAACGAAAGTTGATGTCTTCGTAAAGATTATGAAGCAAACGTGTGCAGCGGCAGAGGAACTCAATATGATAATAATGACCGGCCACACAGGCACTTATGACAGACTCGCAACATTGGTAGGAGTCTGCACGGCTTATGGATTTGTTAGCAAAGATCGGTTAATAACACCGGCGGGCGCTCAAGCTGGTGACTACATAATTTGCACAAAACAAATAGGTTTGGAAACTGTAGTTAACTTTGTTCTCACACATGGCGCCTTTGCAGAAAGCCTTTTCAACACCGCACGTACCGGCGAGCTTCAAAACTTAGTAAACATGCAAACATGCGTCAAAGAGGCCACCCTCCTCGCCCAAATCGAAGGAACCCACGCCATGCACGACACCACAGAAGGCGGATTAGTAGCCGCATTAAACGAAATGGCTGAAAATTCAAACGTTGGATTCACAATAGAATGGAACAAGCTTCCCATAATAAAAGAGGTGCAACCTCTTCAAAAGCTTTTTAGTCTTTCGCAAAATGAGTTGCTTTCGATTTCTTCTACTGGCACTCTCCTAGCAGCGGTTGACCCAAAAATGAAGGCCCAAGCACTTCAGGCTTTACGAAGCCACGGTATAGACGCCACATGTATTGGCGTTTTTACAAAAAACAAGAGATGCATAATTCGGCATGGCCAAAAGACGAAAAATTTCCCGCAAGTGGCAAAGGATCCTTATGCGAAGATTATGGCCAGATGAATACTAGCAATTTAACGATTCACAGCTGTCTTTCATAAGCGTTTTCGTCTATGCTTCGACTTGTTCTACCTTAAAGAGCAAAAACAAGGTAGCATAGGTATGAAAACTCTCCCAGTTCCTCCTTTGCATTCTTGCTTCCAACTTGGTGTGTGTCAATGCTTACTCAGATGATTAGCAGGCTAGTAGAAGCTTATACAAGAAAAGCAAATTCAATGTGGGCTGCGAATCCTAAGGGCACTTATCACTGTGGCAATTTTTGTTGTAGCACCGCCAGAGCCGCAAAAGATTAAAAGATGCAGATCTTTCGTTTCAGGACAGTTGATGTATTGTGGATAAAGAAGAAGAAAATAAAAGGCGATTAAACAATGCACGAGGATACAGGGAAGTCTGGGGACTGGTAAAAGAGAACGTAAGAAATGTTTTAGGAAAGCAACGTCGGGGAATGATGCTTTTCCTAGACGACTTGCCTCTTAGGCTAGGAGCCTATCATCCGCTTGGAAGTAACAACATAGTTTTGAATCGAACTCTTATCCACATAGTTGAAACCGCCACTAGTTCGACAAAGTTGCTTAACGCCTTCGTTTACACGATACTGCTCCACGAGTACCTCCACGCTTTGGGCCATGTACAAGAAGCAGAGGTGCGACCTCTTGTGTACAAGATTGCCAAAGCATCCTTTGGGGAAGAACATGTTGCCACGAAGCTTGCAGAGCAGGGACCTTGGTCTTTACTACAGGGGCTTCCTTTGAACTCTTTGAAAGCGCCCAAACGTGTGATGGAAATTGTAAAAGATTTTGAGAATAATAATCAGAGATACATAGTATAAAGACTCGGCATCTTAACTTTCTTTGTAGTGAGAAGACTGGGCGAGTCTTGAGCGCCATCCACTATGAGCCCTAGCACAGCGGAGAGAACTGTTTTGCAGGATCACTGAGGATTAGTGTTTTTGAGCCGTCACAAAAGACGCTATTCTTGTTTCGTTCGAGTTCGACACGTTGATATCAGAGTGGAAACTTTCCTGTATTTCGTTCTCAACAACTGCTGCGCCCGAGTTCAAGTATTCTTGCATAGCTTCGCGGAAGGACCCAAATTTTCTGGCAATTTCATTCTTCTTGATAGAATAGCTGTTTTCTAAATATTTGTAAATTATGTTGGTCGCTGTACAGCCGAAAAAGTTGTTTAGTGCTTTATCTACCGCCTCGTTGAGCACTTCTTCATATCGTTCTACTTTCTTGACGTCTAGTTGTATTGTCATTAGTTGTCTCCACCAATGTAGATAAGTGGAGTATTACGATTTAATAAACCTTCACGTCGAAGCGTACAACACAAATACACAAGCCTGTTTTCTCAACTCCTTATCCAACCTACTAAGATGTCTTTTGTTTCCTTTATAACTGGAACAGTTATGATTTCCGGAATTTGGGGGCTGTGGCAGCGCTGGAATGCCGATTCAACAAGCGATAAAAATCTCTTCGAGTCTTGATAATGCACAGCCATTCCCTAGCTTTTTCGACTCTTTCATCTCACCAATATACACTTGATATAGGACTGATGATTTGGACACATGCAGCCAAGCGATTCTGAACTAGTTCATTGGCGATTTCTTCTGCATTTTCTTTCGTTTCAGTAGTTGCAATTACTTGAACATATTCCTTCAATGTTGACCATTCTATAAAACGATAATAGCCCATCAATCGTCAAAAGCCTTTATTTAACCTCAGCAGATCTATCCTCAGGTCTGACAGCAATGTCTATAGTGGGTAAGAAAACCCGGCCATATGTTATTGGAATCGTCGGTAAGCCTAATGTAGGCAAGTCCACCTTCTTTTCGGCAGCTACCTTAGCACCCGCAGAGATAGGCAACTATCCCTTTACCACCATAAAACCAAACCGTGGAATAGGATACATTCGCACACCGTGTGTCCACGAGGAGTTTAACGTGAAAGATAATCCTGCGAATTCTCTTTGTTTGGATGGCGTCCGACTGATCCCTGTGGAGTTAATTGATTGTGCCGGACTAGTGCCTGGGGCATGGCAAGGCAGAGGATTAGGAAACCAATTTCTAGACGAAATTAGAAAGGCTGACGCGTTGATTCACATCGTTGACGTGGCTGGAGCAACCGATGTTGAAGGTAAACAAGTTGAGTTAGGTGTGCATGACCCTTTAGAAGACATCCGTTTCCTCGAGGTTGAGATCACCATGTGGATAGCTAATATTTTGAAGCGTGATTGGGCTAAAATGGCTAGAACTGTTGAATCTGGAACTGAAGCTAATTTGCTTAATGAACTTGAAGAGAGATTGAGTGGCTTGTCTATTAGACGGGGGCACATATTTGAAGCCATTCAGAAGACGAAGCTTAACCCAGATAAGCCAGCTTCGTGGACCGAAGAGGAATTTCTCAAGTTCATCGACACGTTGCGAAGAGTTGCAAAGCCCATGTTGATTGCCGCCAACAAAATTGATTTGCCCACCGCCGAAGAAAATTTAGAACGATTAAAGGAAGCAGGGTATTTTGTGGTTCCATGCAGTGCTGAAGCAGAGTTGGCATTACGTAGGGCTGCAGAAAAGGAGTGGATAAATTATAAGCCAGGCGACTGCAACTATAGGATTCTCAAGCCAGATGCCCTCACCGAAGCCCAACTTAAAGCGCTACAAACGATTAAAGAAAGAATATTGACGTCTTTTGGCAATACTGGCGTTCAAGAAGCTATAAACGCAGCTTACTTCAAACTGCTAAACTGCATAGTGGTCTACCCGGTGGAAGACGTAGAGAAACTCAGTAACCACAAAGGCGAAGTGCTACCGGACGCTTACATTGTCCCGTACGGCACCACTGCGCGACAACTTGCCTATCTAATCCACACCGAACTCGGCGACACTTTCATCTGCGCCATTGACGCCCGCGGAAAAAAAAGAATTGGCGAAAACTACGTGTTGAAAGACAGAGACGTAATCACAATCGTAAGTGCCAAAAAAAGAGCCTGAGCCACCGACGTTAATTTGCCGCCTAAGGCTTGTTTGAGGTTGAGCAGAGTCTATAGGGATACTAGTATAACGCTACGCGGTAGCCTTGCTTTGTTCCCGCAAAAGAACAAATTCTGTAACTTCTGTAAAGCTAGGTATATTCCCTAAACGTGAAATTACACTTGGTGCATCTGAAAAACTGTGTTGACGATTCATCACTTCCCCGCGTCTGCACTTGCCATACAAAAGCCAAGTTGTTGCCGCATTTGGGGCACTCTATTCTCACGGTGGGGAGAGTTCGCAATTTCTGCTCTTCACGCCCGATCACCGCGATGGACTCTTGAAAAGGCTTTGGCTCTTTAATGACTAAAGGAACAACAACTTTTTCTTCCCCTCCTAGTTTCTTTTTGAATCCGCACTTTGGGCAAATCCAAACTATATTTTCGTTCTTTTGCTTCTTGGGCACCAACCTTTTTCCGCATTTTGAGCAAAATTCCATGCGTTTTTCACCGCTTCCGTCTCCTTCCCGTCGCCATCGAGTCTTAAAAATGTTTTCTAATTCCAATAAAGATTCCAACTATTGCTGCGGCCCCGTCAAGCCAGAAGCGATCAAGTGTGCCACCCGCAATGCCTCAGGAATGTTGCTCCGAGTGGCTGTGCTCTTCACAATTTCTTTGGCTGCCTTTACTTCCATCCCCACTACTTGCATAAAAATCGCTTCTTCTTTTGATTTTGTAAACATCCTAATCAGTCTATTTGCGCTCTTTATCGCTCTCCATCTCTCTTCTGCGAAAGACAAATGCTGCAATGCTTTTTCGATTTCACCAAAGTCAGGTTTCTCTCTTGTAATCGCAATAACGGGCAAACAAGTCGTTTTAAAAAGCTGAGTCGTATCGACAACATTAAAGCCTGCAAAAGTAATTCCGCTTAACATAATTACCCTCAGTTGGCCATAGTGACGCGAAGTTGTTATCATGTTCGCTATTTTTTCGGTTGCATCCATACCGTCTATCTCAACTCGCGTTCGCATAACGCCGTCAAGCCAATATCCACCTCTGAAAACAATGCCAATAACATCGCATTTTCCTTTGGTATGAGGAACAAAAAAGCCGTCGTCTATGCCTACAATCCTAATCTCTGGCTTCACAGAACGAAACTTTCGATTTTTCATTTGTGGCACCGTCGCTTAAATCCTTCACGACAACAAAAAATAAGCATTGTTATGAGTAAGCTCCTTCAGAAGAGGATCGACGATTGAAAATGTCAAGACCGAGAAAAACCAAAAGATACAGCTTTACACCGACTTGCAAAACTCTGCAAGAAGTTCTGGTTAACCATGAACTCGCAACTCTTGGCGATGCTTACACCAACCTTCTCTACTCTCTCTACCTCTCCATAAAAACTGGCAAGCCTACTGGAGCAAAAGCGGATAGTCACATGCTTTCCAAGGCTCTAAAACAAGCTGGCCTGAGAGAGTTCTTGTCTTCAAGAGTGGATCGTCACAAACAAGCTGACGCAGCGGAGGCACTACTGGTCTATGTCTGGCTACAAAGTTTAATAACGATCGAAGAAAGCTTGAGCATATTAACGAAATATGATGATGTAGCTGAAGGTTTTAGCGCGGTATTATCTACGGCCAAGGCAAAATTGAACTTGTGAGCGCCCGCTTTTCTAGCTTGCCTGTTCTTTTAAAGCTTGATTTAATGCTACCCTAAATCCTTCGATGTCTTTTTGGACTGATTGCACTGCTTTCTTTAAAACATTTTTAGGCTTGCTTTGCTTTTTTGTGCGAAGATATATCACGGGGTTTGATGTTAGTGGATGAGACAAGTTGTAGCCAGCTAAATCTGTTCTTTCATCTTTAAGTAGCGCCTTTTGGACAACATTACAGAACGTGTGACTTTCTCCGTCAATTTCCACTTTTAACTCGTTTTTGGCCTTATTCAAGATTTTGACTTTCATTTCCAACCCTCGCCTCTGCTAAAATGCTGCCTTTCCATAATCTACGGCGATTTGTCGCTTTTCAATTTTTCCACAGTTAGAACAATGCATTCTATAACGTTTTTGATGTAGCATGTGTCCACATTGTGAACAAAAAGCGTAGAGAACCCCAAGATTTTTGTCTGCTGTTGAGAGGTGGAAAATTCGGTTTTTTTCGCTTATTACCTTTGCACGAATGATGTCGCCGGGTTTACAGGCATCGTGAACAAAATCAACATAAGATGTGCTTACGTCAGAAATGTAGATCATCCCTGAAAAGACGCCGGACAAATAATCTTCGCCTATCTTAAATATGCGTACAACCGCAGCTTTGTTTTGAAGGTTTGATACTTGCCCAGTCACGGTGCTGCCAACTCGAGGTACTTTGGCTCCATGCACTGACGGATATATTGAAACTGTTTTGTTTTTCATATCTAAAAGTGTGCGTCCACTAATCTTGGCATAGATTTTCCCGTGTTCCACATACGTGCCTTGGCCAGGCGTGAATTCTTCAATAACCCCTAACCGGTCTCCCGGGGTAACGAATTGTCCACTTTGGCGTTTTGAGTTGGGTTTACTCATATGTTTTCTCTCATTCGTCTTCTATATGAACGACAGGAGGCTTAATATGTTGTCTTAAATCGGGTGCCCGTTACTTTTCATTTGCGCTCCTCAATAAACCTTTTGATTCAGACGCCTATTTGACCTGCAAGCCTGCTTTTTAGAAGTTGAGGCGGGTTTTTATCACGTATAAATCAGCCAAGAACTGATGCTTTGGTTTTCTATGAAAGTTAAACATGTGTGGAATAATCATTGGCATCGTGTGCACGGCCTTGATTTCTCCTCCATGGCTTTCGATGAACCTGTTTAGGAAGGGCGATGGAACAAGTCTTAAAGTCTTGGATTTGCGGTTTACTTCGCTGCTTTTGTGTAACGAATAGATGGTTTTGCCTATTTCTAGAGCTTTTTCTAAGAATTTTCGGTCGGCTTTTGGTTTCTGTACTCCGAAGGGAGGGTTTTGTATCACGGTGTCAAAGTTTCCGTGAAGCGTTGCAATGTCAGTAGTTATCCATTGGGTTTTCGTTTTTACGCCTAATCTGCGGGCGTTTCTAATCGCTGTTTTCGTGGCGATTTTATCGACGTCTACGCCTACTGTTTCTTCTGCTCCTAAAAGAACAGCACCTATGGCTAGTCTTCCTGTTCCACAGCCTAGATCCGCTATGGTTTTGCCTATTATGTCATTGTAGGTGTATGCGGCTATGTAGAGCAATTCTGCAGCAACTTCAGTAGTTATCGTGTACTGTTCCAAATAGGCCTGGGGAGATGGATGCGGTTCAATGTTTGAAAGTGCGAGTTCTAGGTCTAGCTTTCGAACCAGCCGCTTTTGCATAGTTCTTCCCATTGTAGTTTGTCTAGAGCAACAAGCATTTCGTTGGGTGTCAGAACTGGCTTGTTGAATCTCTCAGCATCATCCATTGATATTCTGGGGCACGCCGTGTTTATGAAGACATCTATTGTTGGAAACTGCATCAGGATTTCAGGAGTGATTTCTCCCAAAGTGAAGAGAGTGGCCACTCTGCCAGATTTTTCCACCAATTTCTTCATCTTCAAAGACTGGTCGAGTCTTTTTTGTCCAGCTTTCAATCCAATGAGTATACCGATTTTTTGGGCTTGTTTGGCTTCTTGAATAGTTGCCCACCTTTTTTTCAACATTATCTTAGTTTGATCGTCCACTGTGAAGGCTCTTTTCTCGTAAGGATCCGCCACTATTGTAGGCTTTGCTGTAGCGAGGGCTACACCTAATGCGTGGAATATGCCACCCCCTACAAAAAGAAAAGCCTCTACTTCTTTTGAGACTGCTCTTGCGTTGCTATAATCGCATCCGATAACTTGACCTGCATGTGCCAGCCTACCAGCGTCTCCTAGCGCAACGGTTTTACCTGCTTTTAAGAGCATGTGTTTAGCTTCGTCCAATTTATGTACATGTTGGATAGTTGTTACTAGACCTATTTTTTTCCACGGTTCAAGATAGAGTATCGCCTTTTTTACCGCATTTCTGACTGAAGTTTTTGCTTTCGCTTCTATATAAACGGTCGAGAATGCCGTTTGTTTTAGCATTTCACTATGACCATAGTGCACTATGAGGTCTGCCCCTAGTTTTTCAGCGGCAATTGTCGCCAAATCGCAAGCGCCATAACAGGGATCTGCTGAGATAATTGCTATGGCCCCTGTTTCTTCAACTGCAGCGGCTAGTTTCGGTCCAAGAGGCTTTAATCCTTCTGGAAGTTGTATGAGGACCAACCTAGCTTTTCTGTCTTTGATTTCTTTTATTAGTCGTTTTTCTTCTATGTCAAATGTTGATGATGGCATTTGATTTTTCTCTGGGAAAGACTACTTTCTGATAGGAAAAAGGAGATTTTTAACCAAGAGGCCAAGCGAGATCGCTTGACGCGTTCTGCTTTGGCTTGGTTTGGCTCTTTTCAATGTTTTCCAGCGCGTGTTCCAACAGGATTTTCTGTTCAACGCTTGCAACTAGTTGGCGAGTTCTTACAAGTGTGTCGTTGCTGACAGAAATACTGTCTATACCGCAGCGAACTAGAAATTCTGTAAAATCTGGCAGGTTTGAGGGTCCTTCGCCGCAGATGGATACCGTAGTTCCGTTTTTGTGTGCTACCTTGATCAAGTGGGCAATTATGCGTTTTATAGCTGGATCTCGCTCGTCGAAATAGCCCATTTGCCCTAGTCTTTCAGAGTCTCGGTCGATCATCAAAATGCCTTGAGTCATGTCGTTGGAGCCTATTGAAAAGCCGTCGCAAAGTTTTGAGAACTCATCTGCCATTATTGCGATGGAGGGAGTTTCAGCCATGAACCATACTTGGAAGTCTTTAGAGCTTTCCAGTCCTTCTTTTTTCATGATTTCGAGGCATCGTTTGGCTTCCCACAGAGTTCTTATCACTGGTAGCATGATCCAGACGTTCTTAAGTCTCCATTCTTCGCGGCATTTGCGGATGGCTCGACACTCAAGTTTGAAGGCTTCTTCGTACCAATGGCTTATGTACCGGCTTGCCCCCCGCCAACCAAGCATAGGGTTGGCTTCTTCAATTTCATATTTTTCTCCACCTTCCAAATCTCGGTATTCGTTTGTTTTGAAGTCGCTAAATCTTACCACTACTGGTCTAGGTTGAATCGCTCTAGCAACTTTGGCTATGCCCTCGGCCAACTTGTCAACGAATTTGTTACCTTCGCCTTTTTCAAGCAAGTATAAAGGATGTTCACCGATGTAGCTGGCGAGGATGAACTCGATGCGCATGAGCCCTATACCATCAAAGGGCAGATCTTTGTAATCATCAATTTTTTCTGGAACTCCCAGATTCATTAAAATCTTTGTAGCCGTGGCCGATGGAGCTTGGACCACAGAAATTGTGTCTTTGCCAGTTTCTGATGCTGCTGCTTTTTCTTCGAGTCGCTCGATTATGCCTTCGTAGATTACACCGTTTCGAGCGTCCACGGTATATTCTTTGCCTGTTTCCATGGTTTTGGTGGCTGTTTCTGCGCCCACGATGCATGGTATACCTAGTTCGCGGCTCACAATTGCTGCGTGAGCCGTAACTCCTCCTTTGTCAGTTACTATGGCGCCGGCAAGTTTCATGTAGGGCACAAAGTCTGGGTTTGTCATACTTGTGACGAGTATGTCTCCTTTTTTAACTAGTTTTCCCGCTTCTTCAGGTGTAGAAACAATTTTTGCCACGCCGAAGCTTATATCTCTCTTGCCAGCTGCAATGCCTCTGGCAACAACTTTCATTTCTGAAAGATCCTTCGGTGCTGCAGCTACTTCAGCTTCCTTTTCTATTTCTTTCATGCCCCAAACAGTTTCTGGACGCGATTGTACAATGAAAACATTTTCTGGGAACTCTAAATCTCGATCTATTGCCCATTCAACGTCTTGGGGTTTGCCGTAATGTTGATCGATTTTTTTGCCTAGTTCTGCCAACTTACGAATTTCTTCATCGCTGAGGCATGGTTTTTCCTGTCTTTCCGAAGGAACATCTTCATGTTTTGTCTTCCCAGTTTCTGGATCACGAATATATTCTACTGTTTTCTTGGCTATTGTACGATCAATTATTTTCAGGGTTTCTTTGTCTACCAGAAAGTTGTCAGGGGTTTCTGAACCTGATACTACTGCTTCGCCTAGACCCCAAGTGCCCTCGATTATTATTTGGGTGCGATCACCAGTTACGGGATTTATGGTGAACATGACTCCAGCCGAGCGGGCATTTACCATTTTTTGGACGCCTACGCTTATGAGTACTTCTTCATGTTTGAAGCCTTTTTTAGTTCTGTAAAAAACAGCTCTCGGGGTGAACAGGCTTGACCAACAGTTAACTGTTTTCTCGACTAGCTCGTCAGCCCCTTTTACGTTGAGGAATGTTTCTTGTTGTCCAGCGAAAGAAGCGTCTGGCAAATCTTCAGCTGTTGCACTAGAACGCACAGCGACAAAGACGTTTTCAGATTGCATCTTTTCGCATAGTTTTTTGTAAGCGTCTCGGATTGCCTGCTCTATTTCTTTGGGCATTTGGACAGATTCAATAATCTTTCTGGTTTTTTTAGAAGCTTGCTCATATTGTTTAGGATCATCAGGATCGGTCACGGTTTCTTCAATTGTTTGATATATTTTTTGAGCAATGCCAGCTTCGGCTATGAACTTTCCGTACGACTTGGCGGTTATGGCGAATCCTGGAGGAACAGGAAGGCCTGCGCCCATCATTTCGCCCAGATTAGCGTTTTTGCCGCCTACTAGCGGAATGTCGTCTTTTGTTAGTTCTTCAAACCATATTACAAGTTTTTCTTTTTTAGAGAGGTTCATAATATCAGTCTCCTGTTTTTTCAGTTAATATGCGACAAGTAATGGGCAGTTTTGCTTGACCAAGTTCTAATGCTTGTTTTGCGATTTCTATCGAATCTTCGTTTACGCCTATGATTATTACGGGCTGGTTGGTTTTCACTCGTGCGGCAGTTCCGATGGGTTTGCCGAAGGCTCCGCGCATGCCGTCTTGCAGTCTATCAGCATGGGCTCCGAAGATCATTTTATTCTCTCGCAAAATCGTATGAGGGTAGGGGACAATTCTCAGCATGTAGTTGTTCCCAAGTTTTTCGGATAGAAGACGGTTCGAGGCTACTCTCGCCGCTTCTAAGGCGTTGTGCCGAACTTGACCACTCTCTAAGGCGATTAGTCTAGCTTCTATTGGAAATTCTGTTTTCGTGTCACCCATAGTGAATTTGGTGATCTTTGAAGGAGGTGAACTTCGGATGTATTCTTTTCTAGTGTAGGATTGCCCTTTTATATCGCGATAATTTTTGGCTTTCACGGCTGTTTCCCCTCAGCATAGCAAATTTACTGATATTTAAACCGTTTGTTGGCGAGTTGTTATGACGTTTATGAATCGAAAATATGGATTTTTGAATTATGTTTGCTCGGTTGTGGATGGGTTGTTTTCGGCCCATTTCTTTGCTAATTCGTCATAGTTGGGGAACACTTGCTTCATAATAGGAATGTAAATGTCTCTTTCCTCTTTTGTTAGGTATTGGAATTGGTAGGGACCAGTGTAGGGAGCTGGTTCGCCTTCGCGGGTTATGAATTCGATGTGCATGAAGGGGGCGCCGCGTTTTATAGAGATGGGTTTACGGTCGTTGCTGAGGTTAACGATTTCTAGAGCTAAGCGTCCTATGAAGCCGCTGTGAACTTTAGCTGCGTTGAGGAAGCTTAGTCCCATACGGCCGTATTTGCTTTTAGCAGTTAGGTGGGCAACGAGATTGGGAGGTGTGAACACTATTTCGTAGCTTATAAGGTTTTGATGCTCCATGTAGTTTAGAGTGGTTTCTTCTTTGACTGTGAGGACATAGCCGTCACCGTCGAGGAGATGGTAGTCATACGGATAAATTATGCGATATTGTTCTATAAGGTTGACGAGTTTGCCTTTTCCTAGGATACACATAGTCTGTAAATGCTCCTATGCATTTTTGTAGCAGTAATGCGTGTGGAAGTGAAAAGACTTTCGGTACGCACCCGTATAGCATAAGACTCTTTGTAAGGCCTCTTGTGAATAGAGCAGGTGTAAGTTAGAGTTTGTACCCGATTTTTCTTAGAAACTCTTTTCTAGCCTTCACGTCGCTTTCAGCCTCGATTCCCTTGCTTCTCAATCCGTCAACCACGCCTAGTATTCCTCTGCCTTGTTCGGTTTCGCAAATAATTGCCTGCAGTGGATTTGCTGTTGCTGCGTAGATAGTGCACACTTCCGGCACCTTCTTGATTTTGTTTAACACGTTTATTGGATAGGCGTTTTTGATGAAGATTATGAAACAGTGACCACAGCCAAGTTCGAATGCTTTTTGAGTAGCTAAATGTTTCAGTTCTTCGTCGTTGCCTTCACTTCTCACTAGACATGGACCGGAGCTTTCGCAGAAGCCTATACCGAATTTTATGTTGGGAACAGAATCTACTAGTGCTTCGTAAAGATCTTTGACGGTTTTGATGAAATGTGCCATACCCAAAATAACATTGCAATCTTTCACCGACTCGATATTTACTGATCTAATGTTCAATTCTTCGCAACTTCTTTAACTATTATCGCATCGGCTCCTCTTTTTTATGTTTAGGTCTTCAGAGGAGACACTTCTCGCAGTCGTTCCACAATTTTAGGCAGTACCTGAAGAATATAGTCAATGTCTTCTTCAGAGTTATACTTTCCAAGCGAAAGCCTCAAGCTGCCGCGAGCTTCTTCGGGTTTTAGTCCGATGGCTAAAAGCACATGGCTTGGTGCTCCAGATGTTGAGGCGCAAGCGGATCCAGATGAGGCGGCGATTCCTTCTGTATCGAGACTTAAAACTATGGCTTCACCTTCGATGTAAGAAAATCTGAAATTTGCGTTGTTAGGAAGCCTCTTTGTGTGGTGCCCATTAAGATACGAATCCTCGATTTCTAAAACACCTTTCATCAATTTGTCGCGTAGGCTGGTAAGATGGTTTGCCTCTGGACCCATTTCGTCTTTTCGAAGTTCTACAGTCTTGGCGAAACCTACGATTCCAGGTATGTTTTCGGTTCCTGATCTTAGACCAAGTTCATGTCCACCGCCGTGTATTATGGGTTCGATTTTACAGTTTCTATCTACGTAGAGAGCGCCTACTCCTTTGGGGCCGTATAATTTATGGGCGTTAATTGTCATGAAGTCGGCTTTAATTTTTTTGACGTTTAACGGCAGTTTGCCGAAGCTTTGAACAGCATCTGTGTGTATAAGGGCACCATGTTCGTGGCACGTCTTTGCAATCTTTTCCAGTGGTTGAATAGTGCCGATCTCGTTATTTCCATGAACGATGGACACTAATGTCACATTTTCTTTTAGCACTTTCTCAAGAGCCCCCATTTTTAAAAGACCATACTGATCGACCGGTAAATAAGTGACTTTGAAGCCTTGCTTGTCCAACCATTTTGCAGAATTGAGCGTGCAGTCGTGTTCGATTGTGGAAATTGCGATGTGACATTTGGCTTTACCTTCTTTAAAAGCATGTCCTTTTAGCGCTAGGTTGTTAGCTTCTGTTGCACTTCCTGTGAAGATTAGTTCGTTTGTTTCAGCGCCCATGAATTTGGCTATTGTTTCCCTAGATTTTTCCAAGGCTTTCTTGGCTTCGAAGCCAAAAGAGTTTAGTGAGGAAGCATTACCATAAAATTTGGAAAAATAGGGCTGCATGGCTTCAAATACACGCGGATCCACTGGTGTGGTAGCAGCATAGTCCACATAGATTTTTCTGATGACTTACCCGCTCCTTTATTAGAAAGGGAACATGCTAGCATATTTTAACTTATTTCTAAAGCGGGTCCGAGGGGATTTGAACCCCCGGTCTCCGGCTCCGAAGGCCGGCGCCTTAATCCGGACTGGGCTACGGACCCAAGAGAAAATAGGGCATAGATGATTAAAGAGTTTCTTTCTGAAAACGCTTATAATTAGCAGTATTCAATTCTAATTCCCTACAAGGGCCGGTAGCTCAGCTTGGCTGGAGCGTTCGGCTGATAACCGAAAGGTCGAGAGTTCAAATCTCTCCCGGCCCACTTTTGAATTCTTCAATGCCACTTTTGGAGAATGTTCTCAGCAGTTATTAGCACTTTTAAACGATGCAGTCTTTCCATGTATGTGCGCTATCTGCTTTGCCACCAGTCCTTCTTTGAAATCAGCGGTTGACCGATGATCTCGAGAAGTTCATTAGCGATTCTTCCCTCTCTTATAAGTTGATAACCGGCTTGCTTGGCTGCTTCAAAGATTTTCTCAGCCACTTCTTTATTCTTAGACATATAAGGCGAGTGAGGTCTGAGTAATGCGCCCGAGAACTCAACGTTCATGTCTTTCGCCAATTCCTCAGCTATCCTGAGCACAGTTCCAAAGTTGTCCATCTCCCACCAACCACTCGTGGATACCAGAACAATCTTGCTGATCTTGACGTCACTGCGGCTTCTGGCTCGTGTACGACCGTTCTGCAATTCTAGAACAGGATCCATAAGGGGAACAATTCTGTTGATTAGATTCTGCATCTCACCCGGCAACGGAACGTAGACTGGAGTCGCCAACACAAGAATGTCTGTTTCACGCAACTTAGGATAGAGTAGTTGCATACTGTCTTCTATGTAGCACTCACCCGGCTTCTTGTTCCAACAATACAACTCTCCGTCGCAAGGCTTCACATCTAGGCGCCTAGCATAAAACAGTTCAACCACCGCCCCAGCTTTCGCCATTCCTTCAAGAAAGGGGGTTAGAACCTTCGCAGTCCTACCTTTCTCCATCTTCGGGCTACCATTTATGGCCAACACTTTGGTCAAAATAAGCCTCCTTTTACAAAATTAGATTATCTGCCCTATATAACTATTCGAATCCCTGCCTACTGTGCAAAAAAAGGGGAGTTTGCAGGTGACTTCTCTACTGTGGTGAGGGTTCAACTCCGTCTGTAGGTATGTAACTATGGGGGTTCGTCCCAGATCCCCAGCCCACAAGCCTTAAACATTAAATCACAGATCCGAAAACGAGCAAGAGTGAATACGGAAACGAATAGGATAAAGGCCTGGCGAGCCTTCAATTACATTGCTCTTCTGTGGCTATGTCACCGCTTGTGTGCAGCTGTTGCAGGATGTAGCGTGTGCTTGAACCGAAATCGAACTTGTACAAGCTGCTCACTCCACATTTCTCGCCATGGTGCTTCGAACACTTTCTTCTACTGACCTATCGGTAATGTATTTAAATGTGGCGAGTTACCGATATATCGGTAACATACCTAGAGCCATTGAGTTACCGACATACCGTGGGTGTAGCCGTGAAGAACAGAGGTGTGGTCAGAGAACGCGTGATACGTGTGCTTCTCAACGAGCCAGAAGGAACACTTACAAAGTACAGGCTTTCAAAAAAGGCGGAATGCTCGTTCTCTTGGCTTCACGAGTTGTTGAGCAAACTGGAAGCGTCAAGACTTGTGAAAAACACTGAAGTCACAGACTATTCCGGTCTCGTGAAGTATTGGCTTAGCGTGAAAACCAAGCCTGAAAAGCAGGAGTACATGTGCAAAGACCCAATCGACTTGATCAGGAAGGCCCACCTGCCATATGCGTTGACGACGTACCGCGCAGAGAACCTAGTTCAACGCTACCTTTTTCCTTCACGAACTGACTTCTACATCAAGACTAAAGACGAACAAAAGTGGCACGACTTGATAGCAGCAGAAGGCCTCGTTGGAAAAGGCAACATGAGAATGCTGACAACAGATTCTCACGCTTTCTACGGCTCTTTCAAGAGACAAGAACTGAGTGTCGTGTCATTACCACAATTGATCGTTGACCTGTTCGAGGAAGGCGGTGTATGCACGGAAGCCGCAGAAAAGCTTCTTGAAAAAGTGACTAAGCATGCTCTACGACCCCAATGAAATGAAGACTTCCCAGCAACAACTGAGACTGATCTTCAAGTCTCTGAGAGAACCAGTCTGTCTCCTAGGAGGATGGGCAGTCTACCACATCGTCAACGAAAACTTCGAAAAAGCCAACGGAAGACCATACATCGGTTCCAGAGACATAGACATCGGCTTCCACATAGACAAAGACTGGACTGAAAAACAGCTGATAGAATCAGACTTCGTGTCCGCAGTCTCGACCATCGAGAAGCTTGGCTTCAGCTCAGTCAGCTTCAGACTGGTCAAGAATTTCGACATGGACACTGGGAAAGAATTATCCCACGAAGAAGCAACCAAGCTACCTCTTTACCAGATCTTCCAGCTGTTCATAGATCCAGTAGTGGATCACATTCACCCTGAGATCAAAGATGTGCTTGGTTTTGTTCCAATCGACGAACCATTTCTTTCCTTCCTATTCCAAAACAGAATGTGTACAGCAGCAACGATCTTCGGAAGAAAAGCTGTGCTCCCAACGCCAGAACTGCTGCTAGCAATGAAACTCAATTCAGCCCCAAGAAGGGACAAGGAAAACAAGAGAATCAAAGACATAGCAGACATCTACGCTTTAACGTGGCACTCCAGCACCAGCTTGCCTTCACTCAAAAACCAGCTTTCCTCCATAGAACCCAGAGAAAGAACAAGAAAAACAGTACGAACTTTCACGGAGGAAGATTTGGACAAAGTATCAAGAGCGATCGGAGTCCCAGCAAAAGAAATCACCAGAGTACTGGCAGAACTCGAATAATCAGAACGCCAACCTGCTTCCATTGGAGAACCAAAGAAGAGCATGCACCAAACAACCACAACGGAAAAAAAAGGGGGATTCGCGGGATGCAGAGTATTTTCAGCATGAAAACCGGTAACTGCAGTTTCGACACAGATACCGCTGTACTTCCACGGAACGAGTATACCGCAAGCCATCCTTGTATACCTGCTCACAACCACATTTTAGGCATCTAACTACTTTTTTGGCTTCCATCACGTCCACCTCCAGCTTAGGACTTGCGAAATCAACTCGAATCCCAAAAAAAGGGGAAATGCGGGGTATATTAGAAACTTCCTCGATATCGCCACTTAGAGGGAGGTTCAAATCTCTCCTGGCTCATTGATGAGGGATGTTCTGGTGTGCGTGAGACTCCGGGTCAAGTCAGGAATTGAGCTGGTCAGATTGACAAGAACAAGGCTTAGAAGGGTGGAAAACACAATTAGAATGGGTTAGTTGTGAGGAAGGGGGCGGTATGGACGAGAGCTAAGGTCTTGGCGTTTCTAGGAGTGGTCTTAGCCGTATTGTTGGTTGGAGCCGTGACGTTTCCTTACGTTATTGCATGGGTGAACTTGGGTGACGAAAGCAAAGGATTTCACGTAGTGTACGTGGATGGTGAAACCTATGTTTGGCGTCTTGGTGAAGATTCTTATCATAAAAGCAGCGTTTTCGTCAACGTTACAATGGTCTCCATCCATCCCAAGGCGGCGGTGGAAGCGATGAGCAACATGTTCTCGTCGGAACTTGTTTTCTTTGTGGTGTTGCACCCAAACGTCACCGAATTCATCTGCGATAAGATACAGATGGAATTTCGCAGTCTCACGGATACCTACGACTACTACTGGGGAGTGGCAACCTTGTCCTTCACAACCGGAAGCCTCGTTGAGTTCCATCGGGGGTGGCTGGATAAGGGCAACATCACACCCTTCTCCACAAAGGTTTCATTACCAATAAATCCCAGCCATTGGCCACCCTTCCGTCAGACCTTGACATCCCTGCTGCCCTTCGCCGACCGAATCGAAACCGCACCACTGCTGACCTTAAGTGGACGATTTAGAACCATCAACAACACAGAAATAGTCAACTATGGACTCTCTGTTCACTTCAACATGACAAGCCACAAAACTAGCATTCACAGGTTCAACTATCCACCGACACTATGGCTGGCTTACGGCACATCCATATTGATCCTCATCGTCTCGCTAATTTATCTTAGAAGAAAACAACCATAAAACAGAACCGAAATCAGGCAAGAAAATCATCAAAACCACCAAGGCCTCCGACAAACCCAATAGAGACATCAGCAACTCTGGAGACATCTCCACTATTGAGAGTCTACTTCGCCCCTGGCCGCTTTTCTATGGGCTTTTACCTGATTACGACCACTTTTTGGTGGTCAAGGTTAAGTGTTGCAACCTACGTTGACATTGGGCGTACACGGGATTTGAATCCATACTGGAAAAGGCTTCTAGGCGTTTCTTCTTCAGTTGTAATTGCTAGATGAACGCCCCATACAAACGTGGCAACAGTCATAATTACAAACACTACACGGTTACCCCTCCTACTGGAAAAATGTCTCTAACACGTTACCCGTCAATATAACTGTTATAACAATTTTCGCTAAAAACCCACTTAAGAATCAGCTAAACAAGATGTTGATTCGTTTAGGTTTACCACTTTTTTGATATGCATCTGATCATGCGGCAGCTCTGGTGTTCGCGGCACTATACTCCTTCTTCTTATGTGCAATGCATAGGTTTGACAGAGGCAGATGGCTATGTTGGTCTGTTCGATTTTCTAGAACGTGGTTTAACAGCCTGTTCTAATGTAAAGCATTATAAGAGAAAGAAACCATCGCCTATAAGGGAAATTAGCTTGAATAAGTTACATACTTCCCTGTTGATTACGCTTTCTTTTATGGTTTTTACTTGTTTTCCCCTCGTTTACGCTGATAGGGGGATGATACCTGTTGACCCTGAAGTTTCAATTTACGAGCCTGGACAGAAAGCCATTCTCGCTTGGAATGGAGATGAAGAAGTGATGATACTTTCAACAGACGTAACTTCTAGCCAAGTGACCCTGGTTGTTGAGATTCTTCCTCTTCCTTCGAAACCTGTTGTCGAGGCGGCAAGCTTCCAATCTTTTGAAGAGGTTCAACGTCATGTCTGGAATGAGGGCTTAAACATGTTCATGTACGGTACGGAAGGTCAAGCTAGATCCAGAAGCGTTGAAGTTGTCTTCCATGAAGAGATAGGCGCCCACAACATCACTGTTGTGACTGCAAGTGCCGCCTTTGAACTTGCCAGCTGGATGAGAGACTTTCTGGAGAATAGCGGCGTCGAATGCGACGTGTCTCTAGGAAGCTTCGAGTCAGTGATTGAAAATTATATGAATAGAGGTTTCCGCTACTATGTTTTGGATTTGATAACTGTTTCTCCAGAGAAGAAAAGTGTTGATCCAATACTCTACAGGTTCAGCTCAGACTTTCTTTACTATCCTCTGGTGATTACAAGCCCGATTGGTGGTAACACGGAAATCACGCTCTTCATATTGACGGAAGACAAGATTGACGAAGACTACTTTCCTTTCCACAAGGCAGGCTACACCCTTCTGGAAGGTGGTTGGAAGCCGATAGAGTTTGTGCTTTCCAAAGGCGACTTATCCAAGATAGACCTGCGAATAGGAGAAATCTTCCAGCATAAGGCTTGGCTGACTGTTCTCAAATACGATGGGAAAGCAAGTTGGCTAACCAAAGACTTGATGATCTCAGCGGCACCGACGATAGAACCCACCGTGAACGTCGAAGTATCCTGGTCTCCTACAATAATCGTTCTCTCCGTTGTTCTAGGAGCAGCATCTACCCTAGCAGGAGTCATATCGACTCTTCTAATAACTCGCTCCAACCTGTACAGGAAGGAAAAGTAGCCGGGTGCCCTTCCTACTTTGGTTTATTGCCCACACCATACTTGCATTGTGTAAGCCATACGCAGAAAATCTTCGTTCCATCTAGAATGAGGTCAATTTCGCACGTTGAAACCCCATGACTGAATCGTAAACATCCTGCAACGTATAGCCAAAGGGACCCAGTATGTTTGATGCGGCTGAATAAAGAAGCAACAAGTATTTTCTGACGTCTGGGTGGACTCTGTCATTTATCAACTCTTCTGCCTTAACTCTCCGTTCGTAGCGTACGTTTTCTGCGCTCGTGAACAGGAAGCTCACACTCTTTCCAGCAGAAACCTCAACACCTTCTCTCAAAAGTTGTTCTGCAGCAATCACCTGACCGACTTTCTGCTTGTAGCATTCCAGACTCTTAGAAAGCCTCTTCGTAACAATCAAATCCCAAATTGAAACTTCACCGTCAATTATTTTCCTCCTGTACTCTCTAACCACCTTCAAAGCGTCAGGTATTTTCTTCAAGAAACTCTCAGAGTCGCCTGCTTGAGCCAACACTTTTATCATTTCCATCTGAGCATCAGAAACGAATCTAGGCGTGTCCCTCCTCCGAGCCTCTATACCCCTAACCTTGATTCCGCCATCCTCCCTGACACCATAATAGCGATTCAAAACAGCGACGTTAGGATGCATCTTAGATGGAAGAAACACTATCCATTTGTAACGGCCTTCAAAATTCAAGGGCACACCAATCCTCTCTCGTATCTCCTCACAGAGACTGACATATTCTTGTGCTGCGGCGCCTTCCTTCCTTAGCCACAACGAATCAACAATGCCGTGAACTACGCTAAACCCTCTCCTCTCTGCAATACGAGCTGTCCTCAGAAAAGCCTGCCTGCCAAAAGCACATACACCAATATGCCCATCAACAGTGCCAAACTTGGCATTCTTATATCCCAAATAACCAAAACATGTCACCAGGATCCACTTCAAAGCGCCTTGACGTCTCTCATAAACCTCCTTCAAATTCGCGTCTTCTGCTTCCCTCTTCAACTTCTTGTAACGAAGCCTCTTGCCAATCGCAAGCTTCAAAATCTTAGGAACGATTCCACTTCGTTTCTCACAAACGTTGTAGCCAAGCTCTGGGATTCGTAGCTTAGAGTCGGGACAACACTTACAAAGAACAGTTTCCGCTGAAATGTTGTTCCCGGCCATCAAGGAAGGATACATAGAAGAGAAATCCACCTCTCACACCCAGTCGTGGACTCCTACCTTCGGCTCGTAGACGAATCCTCCTCGATCTCCAGCCAGAAGCTCATAGGCCGACTTGAAAGCCTCTGGGACATGTTTGTTACGAGGAATCAGAACATCGTGCTTCACCGCTTGTGAGAACTGAAGAGATGACATGCTTGACCCTATTGAAGAGCGAGAAGCCCTGTGCAAAGGAACCCTGCAGGTTCTGGCAATCTCAATTAATCCTTCTAGCCCACATTCTCTTAAGATGAAGGTGTTGCCTTCGTCAATATGGACCCTGCCATAGAGCCGCCTCATGGGAGCTCGATAATACGTTCTTCCGTAAGAAAAGTAGGTCGTTCCCCGCCTCTTTCTGGCAACCAGAGGCGTGCCCTCTCTGCTCAAGACAAACTTTCCCAGCAAGTCATTTAGCAATGCTCTTCTCGCCAAGTAGGGAAAGACCTGTGCGTCTCCGCCATTAGTCAACAACATGTCTGGATCAAATTCCTTCACGACTTCTACGAACCGTAACAACTTCTCCCTCTCGTCACCAGAATCGATAGTCACCTCTTCACCGTCTTGGAGAACCACTATACCCTCCAACGGGTCGTCAAAGTTTGCTATCTTCCCTTTTTTGGCGATGTCCACGTGGATTCTCATTATCCGCAAGGACGGAACATGATAGTCGACACTTTCCACAGAGTCTAAAAGATTATAGCTTAACCTCTGCTTTTGAACTTCCACATCCACAAAGGCTAAGGGGAAAACGTCGCGGTCATAGAGATAGGCTTGACTGCTTTTCAAGTCACAGTTATGCAGCTGATAACGCAGGTATCTGCCGATTTCCAGGACTCTGCGAACAAAAAACGGAACCCTTCTACAGTCTTTCAACACAACCTCTAAGACCTTCGACTTCTCAGCATCGGCTGGACTGGCATATTTGTAGACAAAACTGCATGAGGCAATCGACCTGTCCGCAAAGAATTGACTAAACAGCCTCTCCAAATCTTCCTCTTTGCCAGAAATGTAGATTTTGGGTTTAAACTCATCTATCAAACGAAGTCTTTCGCCACTCTCAGCAATGATCCAAACACTCATCTGCCCAAACATTGAAGGATAAAGGTCAAGTATCCAACCTTTTACGTGCTGGAGGTTGGCTGGGTTACTTTCTAGTGGCATGTAGTTCTTTCTCTAACTTGTTCAAGGTTTTCTGCTGATGAAGAAGAATCGACATGACCATAGACTCGAATATGACGGGGCGCGTAGCATTGCTCCCTGCTGAAGCAAAGTTTCTACACGCATCCATCATCTGGTCAAAAGCCTTTCTGTCTTCGCTGCGCAAAGCTCTTGCAAATCCGCTCCATCTCTGCAGTTCTCTGTCCAACGCCATCCGATATGACGCCACAGTTTTCCCCATGCTTATCTTATGCCTCCACAAATTCGGCCAGTGTAGGATTTTCTGAAGGAAAGTTGGCTATTCCAAACTTGAAGAAGGGATGTTTTTCTACAACAAACTGCTGACCATATTTAGAGGGTCTAACTGACACTGCAACATTAGCACGTCCGCAGACTACCTTAAAGAAAACATCCTGTTTCGACGGGTAATGGGGAAGATAAGTTGCCGCCACTATTGCACGGTTTTCTCTAGCGAACTTTGAGAGATAGAGAGTTGATTGATTGAAAACGTCCCTCGCCTCTCTTTCAGGCACATCTTTGTCGAGATACAAGCCTGCAAAGTCTGATATTACCACAAGTTTCGAGTTATGTTCTTCAACTGCATCCTGTAATTTGTCAAGGATTAGAGAGGTCATCTGATAGGCTGTGAAGGCTCTGGAAATGTAAATCCGCTCCAAGACTTGTTTGGGGTCAAGTTCGTGAAGCCGCGCAACATAGGAAACGTCGTATAATCTGAAGGTGTTTCCACCGTCAACAAACACCACATTTGTCTCCAAGCCTCCAAGCTGATATGGAAGTTGGGCTCTAACACACAGAAGCATTGACAAAGGCAGAACCGTAGGTGAACCATAAAGAACAGCAAAGTCGCCTAAAGTAAAGCCTGGAAACAAGCCATCTATACCTTTAATGTTGAAGGAAAGGCGTAATTGAGAGGACAGGCTCTTAACGATTGTTCTGGGTGACAAACTGGCTCCTTTCTCCTGAAGTCGGGGATAAAAAAAAGGAAATTTGAGATTCTTAAGGATTTGGTGCAACAATATTCCAGGAAAGGGGACACAGTAGACTGAAAGTAAACAGAACCATGAACATTAATCTGTCTGGAAGTGAAAGTATAAGGAGACGAACATTGAAAGAACACCTTGTCGGAACAGGCGGCTGGGCCTACTTTAAAGTTCCAAACAAACCTTCGTTGAAAGCATATTCTGAAATCTTCAACTTCGTAGAGGTAAACTACACATTCTACAAATATCCCAGCGCGACGAAGGTTCAGAGATGGCGAAGGCTGGTGCCTCGAGATTTCACGTTCACAGTCAGGTGTCACCAAGACCTAACTCATAGAATAGGCTTTAAACCCGTGGAAGAAGCCTACGCAGTCACCAATCAGATGATAGGCATCTGCAGAATCCTAAATGCTCCAGTGCTGCATCTTTTGACTCCAGCCAGTTACGCTTTCGACGACGCCAAGATAAAGCAAGTAGAAGCCTTTTTTTCATCAATTGACCTTAAGGGAATTCGTCTCGCTTGGGAAGTAAGAAGTTCCACACCCTCAAAACTCGTAAATCTGATGAGAGACTTCGACATAGTTCATTCAGTTGACCTCTCAAAGGAAGAAGAGCCGGCCTACCCCGCGGATACTGTTTATGCCCGAGTGTTCGGTAAAGGAAAGCACAACATCTATCAATTCACCGACGAAGAACTCATAGAAATCGACCAGAAAATATCGAAATCAGAAGCTAAGAGAATACTCATAACGTTTCACGGAGTAAGGATGAGTAGCGACGCGGTGAGATACAAGAAATACAGAGAAACTGGAACCTTCATTCCTGTGACTGCCTATACAGGAGTCAGTTCAGCAAGAGCAGTTCTTCAAGAAGACGCAAAGTTTCCGTCAACAAAAGCAAAACTACTTGAGCATCAAGGCTGGAAAGTAATTGATCTAACACCTGACAAGAAAATTCATCTATCTGAATTGCTCTCTAAAATACCTGAAAAGACTTACAATGACCTTCAAGAGGTTGCCGAGGAACTAGAGGCCTTTTTATGAACCCACGCAACATACTGCTTGGAACTTCAGGCTGGAGCTACAAAGAATGGGAAGACATATTCTACAAGAAAGGTGAGAAGCACAAGCTAAGAGCGTATTCACGAATCTTCCAAACCGTAGAAATTGACTCCACTTTCTACCGCTACCCGTCCAAGGGAACAGTGATGGGATGGTCGCGTTATTCGCCTTCAAACTTTGTCTTCACCGCAAAGATTCCAAGAGTCATAACTCACGAGAAGAAACTTGGACTCAAGGAAGACGTGGAAGCCGATTTGAACGCCTTCTTAAACGTCATGGAGCGTCTCCAACTGGACGGAAAACTTGGCTGCCTACTAATCCAACTGCCGCCAAGCTATGATTACAACCCTGAGAGCCTGGAAGATTTTTTCAAGATGCTTTCACCCAAGTTCAGATTCGCCGTTGAGTTTAGAAACCTCTCCTGGATGCGAATGGATACTTGGGAACTATTAAAGAAGTACAATGTGGCTTACACAAACGTTGACGAGCCTCTCTTGCCACCTGAAGTCCACCTCACAGCCGATTTTGCTTACTTTCGTTGGCATGGCCATGGAAAAAAACCTTGGTTCAACTATCTCTACAAAGAGGAAGAACTTGAACTATGGATTCCCAAAGTGCTGGAAACTTCAGACAAAGTCAAACAAGTTTATGGCTACTTCAACAACCACTTCCACGGCTACGCACCTGAAAACTGCCTGAACCTAATAGAGAAAATCCTTGAACTAACACCACAGCAAGCAGAGACAAAAAAGAGGATGAGCAAAAAGCAGGTTGGTCTAACCACTTATTTTCAGAACAACCAAAAATCATAAAAAAAGGAGATTTGCGGGAGATTTCGCCACTGTAAGTAGAGTTCAAATCTCTCCCGGCCCACTTTATTTTTTGGTGGAATGCATTTGCAGTAATAAATGCCCCTCAACTATGAGATATTGGGACATAAACGAGCACAAGCCAAAGAGAACCGCTAAAAATAATACCACAAGCTGCGTGTAGACCCGGCTCACATCAGCGAGCTTGTGAAAGCAGAGCAATCACCGTAAATGTGAGCCCAGCAATAGTCATCAACCCTCCAACGATATTAGACAAATGGTTAACATGATCCGAATAGTCTTCACTGTTCTAGGTCACCTTGTCGCCACCAATATGAGTAGAGGCCGTTTCAGTTTTTACGGCTTATTCAACATGTTCCAAGAAAGTTAATAGATGGCGGTTTAGTTGATCATTCTTCATGTTTTTCTTTTTCTAATTCCAATACTATTGAACCTTTGTAGCCACACTTCTCACATACATATTGCTCTGGAAGAAGCCAAATATCAAACTTACTTAACAGCTTTATATGGGGGTTGCCACATTTTGGGCAATATTTCTTATTCGGTCTTCTTCGTTTCAGACTGCCAAGTATTTCACGCAGAGTTCGAAATCGACTCAAGTTTTGTTCGTCCTAGGCCTCATTGAAGCTCTATATTTTGTTCGGGAAACCCCATATGTACAAGGAAATTTTTAACTTTGTCTCGTTGATCTCCCTGAAGAATTATCTGGTTGTTTTTAGCTGTTCCGCCACATGCACAGAAACTTTTGAGTTTTTGTGCTAGTCGCCCCAAGTCTTGATCTTTATCGTTTATGCCTTCTACGATCGTTGTGGGTTTTCCCCATTTGCGAGTTTCGTGTCGTATTTTTATGCGTTGTTGTTCTTTTCCGATTTCAGTGCATACGCATATGTCTTTTGGAAGTCCGCATGTTGGACAAATTTCTGCCATTTTGCTCAACTAGCTAAAGAATGTTGGCAATATTTAAGATTTTCAACGTCAAAATACGAATCTAGCAATTACGAAACAGTATATATGGGAGCCGAAGGTTTACTTAAAATCTGATGAAAAATTCAAGAACAGGCTAAGGAAACGTTTTTGGCCTCAGCTTGTTATTTTTCGAACCTTTTGCTCACTTCATCCCAATTAACAATCTTCCAGAAGGCATCCACAAATTTGGCTCTTTCATTCTTGTAGTCAAGATAGTAGGCGTGTTCCCACACATCAAGAACCAACAAGATTTTGAACGCGGGATATACATTAGTGTTGTGTTTCTCTATCTGCATCACTATCGGCCGCTTAGTTTGTTTGCAAAAAGTTAATGCGGTCCACCCTGAGCCTTCTACGCTGTTCGCTGCATCAGAAAATTCCTTCTTAAACCTTGCGAAGCTCCCAAACTCTTTTGTTATCGAGTCTCCGAAAACTCCTCCAGGTTCTCCGCCACCTTTACCAGCAGGCGCCAAATTGGGCCAAAACAGTGAATGAAGTAGATGACCACCTATGTTAAAAGACAGCGATTTCAAGGTAGACTTCATGTCAAGATCGGTATTTTCTTTCCGTGTCTTCTCGAGTTTTTCAAGGATCAAATTTGAACCATTCACGTATCCTTGATGATGCTTGTCGTGGTGTATTCTCAGCTGTTCCTCAGAAATGTATGGCTCCAAATCTTTATATCCGTAGGGTAATTTCGGCAAAACATAGAAATTGTCTACTTCCACACTTGTCACCGTACTGTCTTATGTACGCATTATATATTTATCATTGTTGGTTTTGCTGCGCAACATAATATCGGTGAAAACTTGGCAAAAATATTCAAGGAATAGTAAACTGCTGGTTTGATTCGAGTCAAGGAGCATCAGTTATCGCTCGTGGACAATCGTAGAGTTGTAACATAGAAAAACGTAGAGAAGAAACTCTTGCCGAGAATTCGTAGCAACGAGGATGACACTCAAAGCAATTACACAATCGATCAACCTTACAAAAGACAGCAATCGGTTTCAAAATGAAAATGGAACAACTATTTTTCTATACTAATATAGAGAATATTGTTTCCCCTGACGAGAACGCTCCCATAGTTGGCGATCAATTTTTCTTCTTTACATTCAGTGGCGCCTTCTAAGATTATGTTCATATGTCCGTCACATTTTGTCATAATGCCTTTGTATGTTATGCCGTTTTTCAATGTTATGGCAAGATGGTTTTTTAATTGTTTTACCAACACGTTTAGAGGTTTTTTACTTGGTTCCAAGTTGTTCACGTTTATAGCTCCTTGTGAATATGAGACACCGCTCTATGATATAAAAGTTTTATGAAGCTTGTTATTCTTAGCAGTTGCTGTGTCGTCGAAGAGAAAAGAAAATTGTTTTATTAGGCAACAAATAGAATGCTGAATTTGCAGAACAACTGAGAAAAGAGTTAAAACTCTGATTTCCCAATCTCAAATACACTGGAAAGGAGAA
>JBKHJI010000068.1:0-6890 GCA_046538175.1 Bathyarchaeia archaeon
ATAAGATGCAGAATCCTTATATGCCACTCTCACTCGCCGCTCCCGTGTAGTTCTCTTTCATTAACCCAGTAGGACATGGTTTCGCCTTCCGCAGTGGTTACATATTCTTTCTTAAAAATGGGAACTTCTTTTTTGTACCGTTCTACGGCTTCCCGCAACACTGGAAACACCTCGCTCCTATGCGTACCTGCAACCAAAACGTAAACAAGTTCTTCCCCCACTTCAAATTCGCCCAGCAAATGGTGAATCTGCACGTCAACTATTCCCACTCGCCTAGAGAGGTCACTACAGATATTCTCTAAAACTTCGTTTGCCTTCTCTTCATAAGCGTCCAATTTGAGTTTTTCAACTCGCCGCTTTTTTTCGGTTTCGCCTCTAACGACACCCACGAACAGAGCAACAGCGCCCGCTTCCCGAAAGTTTTTGTTTGCCTTGGCAGCTTGGACGACGTCTGCAAGAGTCAAAGTGCCTTTTTCGTGAACCCCAGCTCTCCTCGTCAAGATTCTCAACTCATAATTGTTTTGGCTCTATTCTCTTGTAAAGTTTTGCAGAAACAGCAAACATATTTGCCGCCGACATGGCGAGAATAAAAATTAACACCCTATCAACATATCCTTCTGTTGTGTGACAGCGTTTTGAAGAGAACCGGCGTAGCAAAACTTCCTCTTCATTACGGCAGAGCCCCTCAATGGCTCGTTACCCGAATGACAAAGCTAGCTGACGCCGTAGTGACAATAATTGTAGACGAATATGGACACGACGAATTTCTAAGACGCATCTCTGACCCATTTTGGTTTCAAGCATTAGGCTGTGTTTTAGGTTATGATTGGCATTCCTCTGGAGTGACCACAGTCTTAACAGGTGTGCTGAAAGCCGCAGTCAACCCCAAAAAACATGGAGTCGCCGTCTGCGGAGGAAAAGGAAAAGCGTCATTGAAGGCGCCCACAGAAATACACGCAGCCTGCGAAACGTTCGGTTTCTCAACCGGCGACATCGACCGACTGGTCTACTCAAGTAAAATGAGCGCAAAAGTGGACAACACAGCCATTCAGGCAGGCTATCCACTGTATCATCATGCCTTCTTCTTGTCAGAAAACGGCAAATGGACCGTCATTCAGCAGGGAATGAGCACACAAGACAGAACAGCGCGGCGATATCACTGGCTCTCCGAACACGTGAAAGAGTTTGTGGTTGAGCCTCACGAAGCCATCGTGGGCAACGCAAAAAGAGACGCCGCGTTAAACATGACCGCCAAAGAAAGCGAAGAATGCAGAAAAACCTCAGTCGACGTAGCCAAAGAAAAGCCCGACAAAATCAAACGGCTACTGGAATCAGCCAAACCCACACATCAAAAGTCTTTACAGCAGTGGATGCCCAACGCAAAAGGGATAAACGAGCCAATCAACGTTTTATCTATGCCCCGCAAAATCAACTGGAACGCGTTGCGGGAAGCTTACGAATTTCAACCGAAGAACTATCAAGAACTCCTCGCCGTCAGAGGAGTCGGTCCCGCCACCGTTCGAGGACTTGCACTCGTCGCAGAAATCATCTACGGCAAACCGCCAAGCTGGAAAGACCCTGTAAAGTTCTCCTTCGCCTACGGAGGAAAAGACGGTGTACCCAAGCCAGTAGACAAAAGAGCCATGGACAAATCAATCCAAATACTGCAAGAAGCCATTCAAAACGCCCAAATAGACAACAAAACAAAACTAAAAGCGTTCAAGAAACTGAGACAATATGTAGACTAAGCCGCCACCTTTGCGACGCATGCCTCACCTGAAACCTTAACCTATATGTCAAAGAATCTCGAGCAAAGCGGCATTCTGAAGGTTGCAAAAAGCTCCCCCTAACCGAAGAGTTGACTATTTTTGAAATCTCTTCAAAAAGTGTATGGGAGGGGTGCGAGTGGAGTGGGGAGATAGGAAATTATTGAAGAGAGTTGTTGTATAATACAGACGTTACGGATTTTCCTCCACTCGCACTTGTATTTTAAGAAAGTTTGTGCCTATATTTCTTGTTATCAAACGAGAACCGTTTCCACTATCATAAAGGAAGCCAGCGCTAAGGTGTTGGTAAATTTGATACAAATGGTAACGGAGTTGGTATCGCAGAGGTTTTTTCGGTGTTTTTCCCTATTTGTGGTCGAGTCTACCTCATTTTTACTGAGTTCAACACAGCAACTTGCACAGTTACTAAGTTCAGCAGTGGCTGCAAACAACACGTCGACAAGTTTAGTTGCTTCAAGAATGGAAAACTCCTTAAGAAGCACTACATTTTTTACTACCGAAGAACATCAGAGCGAGGGAAAGAAGTTTGGCCAATATTAGAGTTACCATTTTAACTGGGAGAACAATCGACCAAGGGGTCACGAAAGAGCACAGCAAGCTCTCCGACGAATACTATGAAGAAGTGGCTGTCTGCGAAATCGACCCTGACGATTTGAAGAAACTAGGCGTGAAAGAAAACTCCAAGGTTAAAGTAACTACCGAATACGGCTCAATAGTTGTGAAGGCTAAAGAGTCAAAAAGGGGACCTCACCCCAAGATTGTTTACATGCCATATGGCCTTTGGGCGAACATTGTAGTTAACCCGCAAACACATGGAACAGGCATGCCGTCTTTCAAAGGATTTACGGCTGAGATACAACCTGCGCCCAGCGAAAACGTTTTGAGCATTCCACAACTTTTGAAACAGTTTTTCGGGAAATGAAAGCCATGACCGTAATTAAAAACGTTACGTGCCCAATCTGCGGAACCCTCTGTGACGACCTCGAAGTAACCGTAAAGAACAACGTAATAGTCGACGTGAAAAATGCATGTGCAGTTAGCGAAGCAAAATTTATGGATTTCTCCAATCCTCAGCATCGAAATTTGAAACCTCTTATAAGAAGAAAAGGAGAACTAGTTGAAGCCTCTTTAGACGAAGCGGTTGAAAAAAGCGCGCAGATTCTCGCAGATGCCACTTATCCAATACTTTACGGTTGGAGTTGCACAAGCTGCGAAGCCATACGCGTAGGGGTAGAATTGGCCGAAGAGGTGGGCGGAGTCATAGACAACACTTCCACCGTGTGTCATGGCCCCTCGATTCTCGGCATCCAAAATGTCGGCATACCTACTTGTACTCTAGGCCAAGTTCGTCACCGTGCCGACTTGATAATTTATTGGGCGAGCGATCCTTACAGCGCCCATCCACGTCACATGGAACGCTACACTGCTTTTTCAGATGGACGGTTCCAAGAAAGCGAGTGGGAACATTACGTGGCGAGGTTGCGAGGTATACTTGGAAGGAAAAGACTGCGTAGAGCGTCAGAACTTGTGTTGATGAAGGAAGCATCGTTACCTGCAACCGCTGGACAAAAGTTGCCGCCGAAATTTGAAACCAAAAGACGGAAAATGGTCGTAGTAGACGTCAGGAAAACCCGCTCGGCAGAACTTGCAGATTTCTTTATTCAGGTCGAACCGAACAAAGATTTTGAGCTTCTTCAAGCCTTGCGCTTGCTGGTGAAGGATGAAGAACTTGAAGTTGATCAAGTAGCCGGTGTTCCTGTTGATTTGCTTGAAGACTTGGCTGACGTGATGGTGGGATGTGATTTCGGCGTCTTATTCTTCGGAGTAGGGTTGACCATGAGCTTAGGGAAAATGCAGAACATCGACGCTGCAATTGCCTTGACACAGGATCTGAATTACCGCACAAAATTCGTCATCATGCCCATGCGGGGACACTTCAACGTTGCAGGCGCAAATGTGGTTTCAACTTGGCAGACAGGTTATCCTTTCGCCGTAGATTTCTCCCATGGGTATCCGCGTTACAATCCCGGGGAAACATCGGTGGTTGACATTCTTTGTCGAGACGAGGCTGACGCCGGTTTGATTGTTGCTTCTGACCCCGTTTCGAATTTTCCAAAAGAAGCTGTCGAAAACTTGGTGAAAAACCCTATGATCGCCGTTGACCCTGTGGTTTCTCCGACCACGATGATGGCCGACGTGGTGTTTCCTTCTACTTTTGCGGGAATCGAAACAGAAGGAACTGCATACCGTATGGACCGCGTTCCCCTGCCTTTAAAAGGAATGGTGAAACCGCCTCCTTCATGTTTATCGGACCGAGAAATATTGCATAGAATTCTGCGGCAAGTTAGACGCATAAAACGGCAGAGGAGAAAAGAGTGAAATGAAAGCTTTGCTCATAAAGAACGGCTACGTCTACGATCCGCGGAACCGCATCAACGGAGAAAAAATGGACATAGCAGTCTACCAAGGCAAAATAGTGGAGAAAACGGAAAACGCCAAGGTTATTGATGCTTCTGGAATGACTGTGATGCCCGGAGGAGTCGACATACATTCCCACATTGTGGGCGCAAAAGTCAATACGGGACGACTGCTACGGCCAGAAGACCACTACAAAGACGTCGAACCCAAAACTGCCAAAACACGCTCAGGAGTCGGCTACTCAATTCCCTCCACTTTTACGACGGGTTACCGTTACGCGAGAATGGGGTGGACCACCGTGATGGATCCGGCGATGCCTCCGCTGAAAGCTAAGCATACCCACGAAGAATTAAACGACACGCCTATGGTGGACAAAGGTTCATACCCTCTTCTAGGCAGCAACTGGTTTGTGTTAGAACATTTAAGAGAAAAAGAGTTTGAAGAATGTGCGGCTTACGTGGCTTGGCTGATGAACGCAACCAAAGGATATGCTTTGAAGCTAGTTAACCCTGGAGGACTTGAAGCGTGGGGTTTCGGCCGAAACGTCCGCGACATAGATGACCCGGTGCCCAACTTTGACATCACTCCGCGCGAGATCGTTCGCGGCCTGTGCAAAGTAAATCAGCTTCTCAACATGCCCCACACCATCCATGTGCACACCAATAATTTGGGAAAGCCAGGCAACTACGTTACCGCTTTGGAAACTATGAAATGTGTAGAAGACCTGGCCACCGATCGAAACCCGATAATTCACATAACCCACTGTCAATTCAGCGCTTTTGCAGGCGAAGATTGGCGTTCCTTCAAGTCAGCCTCAGAGGAAATCAGCAAGTATGTTAACTCCCACAGTCACGTTACCTTGGATATGGGTCAAATTGTTTTCACAGATACTACGACCATGACCGCTGACGGTCCGTTTCAGTTCATTCTCTATCAAATCACAGGTAACAAATGGGTTAACAACGATGTTGAAGCTGAAACCAGTTCGGGAATCGTGCCCTTCCATTACAAACGCAAAAGCTACGTCCACGCAATACAGTGGACAATTGGTTTAGAACTCGCTCTTCAAATAGAAGACCCTTGGAAAGTGTTCCTAACCACCGATCACCCCAATGCTGGACCTTTCACGGCGTATCCCCAAGTCATCTCGTGGCTCATGAGTAGAAAAGCCAGAGAAGAAGTCATGAAAAAGATGAGTAAAAAAGCAAGACGAAAAACAGCACTCACCGAATTAGACCGAGAATATACGCTGTACGAAACGGCCATAGCTACGAGGGCTGGCCAAGCTAAAGCTTTAGGCTTACGGAATAAGGGCCATTTAGGAGTGGGAGCAGACGCAGACGTAGCCATCTACGATTTGAACCCTGAAAAGATGGACTTGGCAAAACATCCCACGGCGATTAGACGAGCCTTCAAAAACGCTGCCTACACCATAAAAAATGGAGAAATCCTAGTGAAAAACGGCGAAATCGTAAAATCTGTTTTCGGAAAAACCATTTGGACCAACGTCAAAGCGTCTCCAAGCCTTTTGGAGATGGAGCCAGAGCTTCAGAAAGTCTTTGAAGAATATTACACCGTTAAATACGAAAACTATATTGTGCCGAACCATTACTTGGCTACCGCAAATCCGATTACAATACAGGCAAAGGTGTAACTCATGACCGTGGTGTTACGGTTAAAGAAGGAGCTAAGAGTCCCTGTAGATGCAAAATGTGTTTGCCCAGATGCTTTTGCTGGAAAATCGTTGAATCAACTTGCACAGCTTCAGCTTTGGGAAGGAAACCAGAAATACGCATTGAAAGACCTTTTTGAAGTAGAAGGAGACTGTGGAAAAACACCCAGCGAAGTGACCATACAGCTAATTGGGAACCTCTCCAAAATCCAAAGGATAGGCGTCGGAATGACTGCTGGAACATTAAAGATTCAAGGCGACGTTGGAATGCATCTAGGCGAAGAAATGAAAGGCGGAACCATCACAGCGAAAGGCAACGTTGGATCGTGGGTGGGAGCGGCAATGAAAGGCGGAACCATCACAGCTGAAAAGAACGCAGGGGACTATGTCGGCGGAGCCTATTGGGGGAGCACCAAAGGTATGCATGGCGGAACCATCCTTATCGGTGGAAACGCTGGAAGCGAAGTAGGCCTTTACATGAATAAAGGTTTGATCAAAGTTCAAGGCGACGTTGACCAGTTTGCGGGAATCCACATGAAAGGCGGAACCGTAATTGTTCACGGCAACGCAAAAGAAAGGGCAGGCGCCTACATGCAAGGTGGAAAAATAATTCTGTGCAATCGTGTCGAGGCTGTTTTACCTACGTTCACAATTGACAGCGTGAAAAACAAAGCCAAGGCAAACGGAGAAGAAATTAAAAAACCGTTTTACCTATTTGTCGGCGACCTCGTTGAGCGTGGAACAGGAAAACTCTACGTGTCAAAAGACAAAAACAAGTATTTAAAAGGCTACGAAGCCCTGCTTTGAAAAGGCGCCGTTGAACTTATATTCCCTTAAACCGATTAGCCATACATGCTGAGCGTAAACCAGAAAGGCTACGAGCTTGTCCAAGTTTTGTGTGCAGCAGTAGAAGAATATGGCGTAACTGTCAAAAAAACCAAGTCGGGAGCAACGTTAGTCGACGCGGGGATACATGTTAAAGGCGGCTTCAACGCAGGTAGAATTATTACCGA
>JBKHJI010000069.1:0-6873 GCA_046538175.1 Bathyarchaeia archaeon
CAGAACGTCTACACAATCAACTTCAACTTTCACTCCAAACGTCACAGCTAGAACTAAACAACCACAAACGACAGTTGAAAGAACTAGGCTATGCAACACCAATTCCCATAACACCCGAACAACTTGAAGAAGCTGAAACCTCCATCAAAATGATGAAATTTGAACTCGAACGCTTAGGCGCAGTCAACCAGCTCGCTCTCTCACATTATACCGAACAAATATCTCGTTACAGAGAACTATCCATACGCATGAATGAACTTGAACGCGAAAAACAAGCCATAATAAACTTCATGGAAGAAGTTGAACACAAAAAGCGGACAGTTTTCATGGAGGCTTTTGAAAAAATAAACAAAAACTTAGGAAAATACTTCTCAAGAGTAACTGGCGGCGGCAAAGCAGAGCTAAAGCTGGAAAACCTCGAAGAACCCTTCGCCGGAGGCATAGACATGGTGGTCCAATTTCTAAACAAACCATCAATACTCGTCAGCGGAGCCAGCGGAGGAGAAAGATCAGTATCGGCAGTAGCCTTCCTACTTGGCATCCAAGAATTTACGCCAGCAGCCTTTTACATTCTAGACGAGGTTGACGCCCACTTGGACGCTTTTCACGTATCCAAACTTGGAGAACTTTTGGCAGAAGAAGCCGAAAAATCTCAGTTCATAGTGGTCACTTTAAAGCCCGAAATGGTTAACAAAGCCCAAAAAGTATACGGCGTCTACGAGCGCAATGGAGTCTCCAACGTGGTTTCTGCCATGTTTACGGAGGCCAAAGCCTAGTGGCTATGAGGAAACCCTTCTACCTTCAACCTCCATGGAACATTCTCTTCGAAATCCACAAACTGGAAAAGGTGAAACCTTGGGACGTCAACATATCTTTCCTTTTGACTTCTTTCTTAGAGGAGATGAAAAAACAAGGCGATGTTGATTTCCGCGCCTCAGGCGTAGCATTAGACTCTTCCGCCTTCATATATCTGATGAAATCAAAGCTTTTGTTAAAGCTTGAAGAACCGCCTGCTCCTCCTAAACTTCCATCAGATTTTGTTCCTCCACCAATTTTTCTCCCACTACGCTACGAACTAACCTCTACCACCATCGAGCAACTGCTAGAAGCACTAGACTCGGTTCTAAAGGGAGAAAAACTGTTGCCTTCAAAGCCTCGCGTGGAACCCATTCTCCCTCCACCGACAGATATCCTGCCCGAAATTGACCGCTATCTCATGCAAATCGAAAATCTAATGGAAGAATTGTACGAAGAAATGCTTCTCCTCGCCAAAGGAAAACCCTTCTTACTCTTCAAAAACCTTGTATTCGACAAAGATAAAATTGAAGCAATTCGCACATTTATCCTCCTCCTCTTCTTAGCTCAAAGACAAAAAATTTGGCTGTGGCAAGACGAAGAGTTCGGCGAAATCTACATTTCTGTAAAAATCGACAACATTGTCGAAGGAAATACTGCAAATGTCAACTGAAACACCTCCACCCGAAGTAAAAAAGCGGAGACGACGCCTGAACTTATTAGAGGCGGCTTTGTACGTTGCTGGAAGACCACTAGATCTCAAAACTCTGGCCTCAGTAATTAGAACACGTTCCAAGATGCTCACTCAACAACTAACACGCGCCCTAAAACAAGATTACGACAACCGAAACACAAGCTTGGAGATATTAGAGTTAAAAGATGAACGCTTTGTAATGCAGTTAAAAGCAGAATACTCCCCTAGAGTGCAAAGACTAGCTATGCGTCCCCTCCTAACCGCAGGCCCATTAAAAACCCTCTCTTACATCGCCTACAGACAACCTGTTTCCCAAAAACAGGTCATAAACGTTCGTGGCCAACATGTGTACAGCCATCTAAAGCAACTAGAAGAATTAGGACTGATTTCGCGGGAACGCGTAAGTCGAACAAAAGTACTGCGAACAACTCAATTCTTTTCAGACTATTTCGGTTTTAGCCATGAGCTACGAACCATGAAACGACAACTCAAAAAAACATTTGGGTTCACAGAGCCTCAACAAAAAGAAAACGGTGACGAAGAGCGCTAAGCTTATATGTTGAATCTCAGTAGTCTCATAAAGTTCCTATTGGAGATTCAACATTGTCTGTCTGGCACGGAGATTCGCATAAAAGAAAACTTTCAGGTGGCCGCAAAAAGGCACACCGCAAAAAACGCCGCTACGAACGAGGCTCTTTCCCAACCGAAACCACGCTAGGCGAAAGAAAACTAAAAACAATCCGCCGCCGAGGAAACAATACAAAAACACGACTTTTCAAAGAAAAACAAGCAAACATCTCTAACCCAACAACAGGAAAAACCGAAAAAACAGAGATCCTCCGAGTGGTACGAAACCCAGCGAACATAGACTATGACAGACGAGGGGTAATCACCAAAGGAACAATCATAGAAACCGCGCTGGGACATGCACGCGTCACATCGCGCCCCGGCCAAAAAGGTCTAATAAACGCCATTTTAACGCCGAAAGAAACAAAAGAATAAACACTTCAATCTCTTGCCTGTTGACGCATAACCCCAATCTCCTTAGCGACTTTCATCAAAGTCTGCATTTTTAATCCTTCTTTATGCACCAGTATTCGCCCAGTCTTACGCCAAGGAGTCGTAGGATAAGCAACATCCACCTCGACTTCAGGTTTTAATTCTAAAAGTTCTGCTGCTTTTTGAAGCTCGGCTAAATTGGGATTTAGGACTGCGTGCGCTTTGGGAACTTTTCGTCCTTCCTTTCTTGTTTTGGAAGAGTCAAAGTAAACCGGCCAAAGAATGGTCTTTTGCTGTTTTCGCATATTCATACCTCTTTGAAACATTAACATTTATTTTGTTCTTTGGTATTTCTATCTTGTTGCCGGATGATGAAAAGGTATTTGCTTGAGTCGATGAAATCTCAGAGTTACGCAGACGGCAATTTGGTACTTTCTAGCGCGGCACGCTTTGACAACTATGAAAATATAACGATCCACCAACTCACCTGCTTATCTCAGAGTTGTGCTGACCATAAATCTGCAAGGAAATTTCAGGAATGCCAAAAACTTGGCCGAACACCAATTATTCGGATTTTGTTAGCTTTTTAAAGCGTTTTTCGGAGGATTTTTCCTCTTTTTAAGTTTTTCGGTTACACAACGTTTAAATAAGACGCGGCTTTTGCATTTTCTGTCCTTTTGTGAGGGGATCCGGAAAGGTTGAAACGTTTAGGGCGAGTGCTTCACGTAAGTTCGAATCACAGTTTAATTCTAAAGGCAGAAAATCTACCACAAATCGGTGATAGAGTCGTAGATGCCACTCTCGAGCCTGTGGGCAAAGTATCTGATGTTTTTGGACCGGTTCCGTCACCGTATGTTGCAGTGAAGTCTGCAAGCTCCAAACCACAACAACTGGTTGAAAACACGCTCTACACGATCCCCCCCACAGTTGGGAGAAAGGAGAAGAGACAATATGGAAGATGAAGGAAGCTCCATGTCCACCGCTTCTGCTTCCACGCAGCCAATAAAAGTTCAACAGTGTCCTGAATGCGGGAGCGACCGTCTTATACGAGACTATGAAACTGCAGAGATTGTTTGTATGGAATGCGGTATAGTTATTGCCGCAAAACTTCAAGACAGTGGTCCCGAATGGAGAGCATTCGACGCTGAACAGCGCTCTAAGAGAACACGAGTAGGAGCGCCGCTGACGTTCACAATTCATGACAAAGGCTTATCAACTATGATCGACTGGCACGACCGCGACGTTTACGGAAAACGCCTTTCACCTGGTCAAAAAGCCCAAGTATACCGCCTCAGAAAGTGGCAGAGACGTATTCGAGTTTCTGATGCCACCGAGCGAAATCTTGCCTTTGCACTTTCTGAGATTAGCAAGATTGCCAATGCACTCAGTTTGCCCAAAAGTATTCTGGAAACGGCTTCGTTGATTTACCGAAAAGCAGTGAAGGAACGTCTTATTCGCGGACGATCTATTCAAGGGGTAACTGCCGCAGCTATATACGTGGCCTGTAGACAATGTGGTCTCGCGAGAACTTTGGAAGAAATCGCTCAGGCTTCAAACATCAACAAGAAAGAAGTTGGCCGCAGCTACCGGTTTCTAATCAAAGAGCTTGATTACATAATCCCACCGCTAAAACCAAGCCAGTATATCACAAAGTTTTCGAACCAGTTAACAATGCAAGGCAAAGTGGAAGAAATAGCTCACAAAATTTTAACCACTGCGAAACAGTTGAGGCTTACTTCTGGAAGAGGTCCTACAGGTATCGCCGCCGCAGCAAGCTACATAGCATCAGTGTTAACCGGAGAGAGAAAAACCCAGAGAGAAATTGCTGAGATCGCTCAAGTCACAGAAGTGACTATACGGAATCGTTACAAGGAACTTGTTGATAGGTTATCCTTTGTAATGAGCATCTAACCTTTCACCCCTTCTTTTTTTGGAGACGAAATACTAGCTATCGTATAACAAAGCATTTTAGCATGAAACCTCCCAAATATATTGGAGCGATGAGTATTGGCCACATGTCCAAATTGTGAGGCAGAGGTAGATGCTCCTTTTAAGACATGGTCTGTACCTAAAAGAGGATCAAAACCTGGTGATGCAAATGAAATTGTCTTCGGAATGTTTAAATGCCCAGAATGCGAAAATAAATTTCGTGCTGGCGTAAAAAGGGCAGAGAAGGGAGAGATAAGCATAAAAGGAGTTGCAGAAAAGATTAAAGGAATCGAGGGAGAACTTGTGAATACATTGAAAAATTTGCGAGAAAAACTTAAAACTTTGGAAACAGAACGAGAAAATTTGCTGTTAGAAATTGACGAGTTGAAGAAAATGGCTGAGTCCAAGGCTAACGCTTTAGAAAGTGAAGTCGGTATGCTAAGAGAAGAAATGAAGTCGCTGAAACAGTTGCTGGGCGTTGGTGAAATGGAAACGTAAGCAATCAGTGTCTTTGCTTTCAAGTGTATGCTCGATTTTGCCATCAAAAAATTGAAGGTTAATCACCTCGGTCTAGTTTTTCATAGTATACACTTTGGGTATGGTGTTCAATCACAAGTACCGTCTCAGGAGAAAGACGAACTAGTTCCTTTAATCCTCGAAGACTAAAATGTTAAAGGCTAGTCTATCCAATCTAGACTTATGCCTTACAAGTTCAGCTTTGATCTTTCAAGGATTTCCAAATCCTTCTTCAGAGAACTGGCCAACATGGCCAACGAGAGAAGATTGCATAGGAAGCTTGGAGGTCAAGCTAGGCATTTAGCTGAAAAATTCAGAATCCACGAAATAACCGGTTTAGAGGTTTCTGACGCTTTAATGCTCGTTGAAGATCTTGTTGACATTTATGTGAGAAACATTTCTGAAACCCAAAAGTTCTGCAGTACTAAGAAACGGGCTCTTCTTTTACCTCACTGTTCTCGTAAGTATATGGATAATCGTTGCCAAGCACATTTTAACCCAAAAATCCCCTCTTACAACTGTGGCCATTGTTCAGATGATTGTTTAGTCAACCGGGCTACAAGATTAGCGGAGGAGAATGGCTACGACGTCTTTATTCTAGCTGGCAGTTCTTGTGTTCCACAAATACTGAAGAAGAACGGCTACGAAGGAGTCATTGGCGTTGCGTGTAGTCATGAATTAAAGATGGGTGGAGATTATCTTCAACATCTAGGTTTGAGTGGACAAGCTGTTCCTCTCACCAAAAATGGATGTGCAAATACTAGGTTTAGCTTGGATACGTTGAATAAAATTATGATCAACTCGTGAAGCAACTGATGACTTCAGCGAAAAGTTAGTCATCCTTCTCGATATCCCAATATTTCGTTAAAGGATTCTCTAAAAGATAGTTATATCTTTTCTCTACCTTCTTCACATCCCATCATTTCTTTTCGATTTTGAGATGTGTGGATTCTGCTGCCTCTTTAACTGTTCCAACAATATCGGAATATCCAGACTCGCTGTTTGTCTCAACAAACGAACAATTTGGGCACGTGTCCCGCACCTTCCCCTTTTTTTGGCGGTTTTCTCGAAGCAATACTAATAGTCAACATGTGGAGGTGATGTTGTTGAAGGATGGAAAGGTTGTTGAGTGTCCGGAATGTGGTTGTGAGCGGGTGTACAAGAATGGTTTGCGGTATACTCGTTCTGGCGAGGTGCAGCGGTACCTGTGCCGAAACTGTGCATACAGGTTTTCATGCTAGAAGCCCTGAGCATTCCCGCAAACTCCCCTTTTTTTGGCGGTTTTCTTTGAAGCAAGACCCTTAATCAACGTGTGGAGGTGACACCTAACACTAAGCTCCGCGTGGTGGCCACCGTCCATCAGGCGTTGGTGGAGGAGATGAAGCTTATTCATGAGCGGGAGATAAGGCGGGCACTGGACGAAGACCGGTCTGAGCCTGACTGGAGCAACACGGTTGAAATGCTCCTACGCAAAGGCGTCAAAGCCTACAAACAACACGCCCAGCGAAAATAAATCCTACAACACCCTCACGCTTTTTCTGTGGCAGAACCCGATGCTTTGAATATTATGGGGGAGGATAGCTCTAAGTCTCGTTTTGGCTCTCGAAATTTCGCTTTAGCCCAACTACCGCAAAAGTTAAAAGTCACACAGCACACTTTGAATACAGTGTGATGATAGTGGCACCAAATGTTACTATATCAACATCTGATGACCTAGATAAAAGGATGAAAGCGATACCAGAAGTCAATTGGTCTGAAGTTTGTAGACAAGCCATCAAAGAGTATGTAGAAAGGAGAAACCAGCAAGAAAAAGGAGAGCTTGTTGAGAACCTGAGGAACTACCTAAGTACAATTCCTCTAAAAGAAGAAGATAAGGAGAGACTCCGAGATGAAGAGACTAGAAGATTCAGCCAGAGATGGGGGCCGCCTCAGCACAAAGA
>JBKHJI010000070.1:0-6787 GCA_046538175.1 Bathyarchaeia archaeon
GCGTTTTTGCGTGTGAAACCGTCTATGCGGATTATGCCGCGGTCTTGGTCTTCGGTGTAGGCCGGCCAAGCAATAGCGCTGGTGGTGCGTTTACCTGTGATTTCTATGACGTCGCCAGCGCTTATGCCGAGTTTTTGCATAGTTTTTTGATCTATGCGTGCTATGCCGCGGCCAACGTCTCGTTGTTTTGCGTCTCCTACGCGGAGTTGTGCTTCGCTCATTTTTATTTCCTTCTTTTTGCAAGTGTGAAATGTTTAGTGAAGTCGAAAGGGAACTGTGTGACTTATAAATATTTTATAAATCTAACGTGTTCTTCTTACCATGAGCGTCTGTATCTGGCTTACAGTGGGGATCTTCTCTATTGCTTTCTCCACTTCATCCAAGATGCCTGTTTCGTCTTCTGGGATTTGAATGTGCGTGATGAGGGCATTTAGTCCGAAGGCAACAGGCTCGGTTTGATAGTTGGCGTAGATTTTTGCTTTGGGTGGAAGAGCTTTCTCTATTAGTTTCTGCAGTTCTTCAAAGTTCACTTCTATCTCTGTTGGGAATATCTTATAGCTAATCACTATGTTCGCCATATTTACGGCCCCGTGAATCCACATTTTGGACATTTATATAAGCGTCCGAATTGGCGGCATTTTTGGCATCGCCAGATGATTATTTCTCCACAGTTTGGGCAATCAAGTTTTGTAGCTCTTTCTGCTGGGGGTATTGTACGATTGCAGCTAGTGCAGACGGGTACTTGCATCATGGTTTTGGTTTTGGTGCTCATGAACATTTCCCTTTGAGTGCTGAGTGTATATTGACAGGTTGCTTATATTTGCTGTGTTGAATGGAGAGTGAGAGATCCAAACGAATTTGAAGGGACGTGAATGCGCCGCACAAAAACTTCTTATCCTAAGCTTTAAACTTAACAAGTTATAAGAAGATAGCCACGCAAAGGCGTTTATATGTCTAATCCAAGAGTTCAAAGTTTACGTCCCGCTGGTATTCGCGTACTCAAAGCGATTTCTGCATCAATACGTATGCAAATTCTAAATCTCATGTCAGAACGCGGTCCAATGTCCTATACCGAAATCATGAACTTTCTAAAACTTGACGCTACACGTGATGCTGGACGCTTCGCTTATCACCTCAAATTTTTACTAAAAGCCGATCTTATCGAGCCTGACGTGGATACTAAAAAATATCGATTAACTGATCTGGGGAGACGAATCATAGAAATCGCTGACGAAATAGACGAACGAACATACAAACGGAGAAAAATGCTCGTCCGCACCTCTCGTCTTTCCATAGAGGAGTTTGACAGAAACAAAATTGCCCAATCTTTAATCACTGAAGCCAATGTTCCTGCAGATATCGCCCAAAAAATTGCTCGAGAAGCAGAAAGACGTCTTCAACAATTCAAAACCAAATACCTAACGGCCCCCCTCATTCGCGAAATTGTTAACGCGATTTTAGTGGAAAAACACTACGAAGATTACCGTCACAAACTTACTCGGCTAGGTCTGCCCGTATATGAAGTAACCCGGTTGATCAACACTCAAAAACCAAATGTTGAAGCAGCTCATAAAGCAGCTGGCAACGCCGTTATAGAAGAATACACTCTCCTCAACGTTTTACCTCACAACATAGCAGACGCCCATCTCAGCGGCAACATATACCTTCACAATCTTGGCACGTGGATACTGAAACTTAATGAAATCACTCATAGTTTACCTTACTTTTTCCAAGCCTATAACCCGAAGAGTCTGGAAGCTGCCCTTAATATCGCAACAAGCATTATCTATAACACCGCTACAGAAACCACAGGACAACAAAACCTAGACAACTTCAATATCTATTTAGCCCCTTTTATAAGAAAGACCTCCACAGATAAAACTAAAGAGCTTCTACATCTATTCCTCGAAAACCTGAACCAAGCCGCTCCAACGCCAACAACCATAAGCTTAGAACTCTCGGCAGAAAAAGCGGTTCCAAACGTCGAAGAAGCTCAGCAGTTTTCCCTCTCGCTACTGGAAGCGTTGGCGGAAAAAAACCAAATGCGCCCATCACAAAATCCGAAAGTTGTAATAAAAATTCGTCCAGAAAGTTTCAAAACCAGTGAAACAGAACGTCTTCTCTTAGAGGCGCACAGGCTTGCTGCAACAAGCGTCGTCGTATACTTTGTTAACGCGTTTCCAGATTACCAAAAAAATGCTACGTATACTGCATCAGCTTTGAGGTTAGCGGACGAATGGCATCGAGATTGGGAACTCGACACTCAACGAACTGGAAACCTAGACATTGCCACGATGAACTTGCCTAGACTTTCCCTTGACGTCAAAGGAGACGAAGACAGATTCTTTGAATTCCTAAACGGGCAACTTGATCTAGCTAATCAAGCTTTAGAAATCAAGTATCAAATCATCAAAAAACGGGTAGAACAAAATCTCTTACCTTATTCGACTCAAAAAGCAAATGGAGATCGATACATCAGATTAGAAAATACAACCCGAACAATTATCCCAGTGGGACTAAACGAGGCGGCTCAAACTTTGATGGGTGAGAAATCAGACGAGGGATATGGTGAAGCTTTTACACTCGTAGAAAAGATTTTGAAACACATCGAAACCTATGTGAAGAACAATTCCAAAAAACCCGAAACCCGATTGACCACAGCCTTTATTCCCGATAAAACCGCGGCGAGGAGACTTGCAAGTCTAGATGTAGAGCAATACGGCTGGGGCATCGTTAAAACTCAAGGCACTAAAGACAATCCTTACTACGCAGACGTGAACACTCTTTCACTCTCTCAGAAAGAACAATTAAACATGGAAGAACGGATACACCAGTTGTCTGCAGGTGGCCATATTGCACTAATCGAAACCGAAGATCAACCAACCTCTGAAGAACTTCTCGCCAAAACCAAAAAACTCACCACTAGTAACATAGGCCTCTTTGTTTACAACCTCTCATTTAGCTACTGCCACCACTGCAAAGCCATGCCCCATGGACCCCACTTGAAATGTCCCTTTTGCAGCTCTACCGACATTGAACGCTTGAGTCATTTTGAGTCAAACCGTTGAAAATGGACGTTTTTACATCTAGATGTCAAACACTGTGTGTGTCAATTTTGAAGGCTGATACTACAGATTTTTATACAGTTTTTTCTAAAAATTTTAAGTAGTGTGGTGGAAGAGCAAAATCTACACCTTTATGTACAGAAAGTCCTTACTTTATAAGGCATTGAATGGTTGTTTTTAACACAAAGTGTGTATGAAAAGTCTAAGCGTTCAACAGTAATATTGTGTCTTTGCTGCGGGGGTTTTTCCACGACGCAAAAAGAGTATGCTGTAGATTCTCTCAAATATTTCCCACGGGTTAGAACGTCCAGAATAATGTTTGAGGACTTTGATTCACTGAGAATTAGAGCTTCTCTGGTAAAAGAGGCTGGGCTTACCGGTGAGGTTGCAGATAAAATAGCTTTAGACATTGCAAATCGGATCAACACGTTGGATCTGGAGTTTCTGTCGGCACCATTGATCCGCGAGTTTGTTTGTGTGGCATTATTGGAGAACGGTTTTGAACGTGCTCGCGCCCGATATACTCGGCTTGGTCTCCCGTTGTATGACGTTGACCGGCTTGTTCGTGCCGGCGATAAGGAGAATGCTAATCTGCAGCATAATCCGGAGACTATTCATAAGCTTGCTGCCGACACCATTTTTGATCAATATGCTCTGCTTGACTGTTTGCCGGCTCACTTGGCAGACGCTCACATCGCTGGGGCTATCCACATTCATGATTTGGAATATTTTGCAACTAGACCTTTCTGTCAGGAGCATGACTTGCGTTTCTTCTTGAAGAAGGGATTAATCGTAGATGGCCAAGGAGTGCATACGGCGGTAGCTGGTCCTGCGAAGCATCCTGAGGTGGCTATTTTGCATGCTGCTAAGGCTTTGGCAGCGGCGCAGACCAATTGGGCAGGTGGTCAAGGCTACGATTTTTTCAATGTGTGGTTGGCGCCTTTTGTGCGGAGCTTGCCATATGAGCGAATGAAGCAGTTGGCCCAGATGTTCATTTATGAGATGTCGCAGATGTACGTCGCACGGGGTGGTCAAACAGTATTCTCTTCTATCGCCTTAGAATGTGCAGTGCCCAAGATTATATGGGACGTACCTGCAGTTTTGCCTGGTGGAAAGGTTAGCGAATCAGAAACGTATCAAGACTATTATGAAGAAGCCAACGCTTTCTTTAATGCAATCCTCGACGTTTACATGGGCGGTGACTATCTGGGAAAGCCGTTTAATTTTCCGAAATGTGAAGTGAAGCTGCGGCGGGAATATTTAGACAAGTTTGAAAGTGAATACCTTAAGGTGGCGGAGTTGGCGTCCAAGTTTGGAACACCGTACTTCCTCAACCTCTGTCCCGACTACATGCCTGACATTGTTAACAGTCAATGTTGCCGGTTGATCTTTACGCCCGACAGTGACGAGTTGCGAGATTTTCACGAGGGTGCTATGCGGATGGGAAGTCTGCAAGTGGTAACGATGAATCTGCCTAGGTTGGCTTACGAGGCAAACGGTGATGATACGCGGCTGTTTGAACTTTTAGATGAACGTATGGACTTGGCAAAGGAGGTTTTGTTGATAAAGCGGGACGTTATCAAAGAGCGGATGAATGAAGGAGCTTTACCCTTCTGTGCTATGGACTGCTTCGGCGAACCATATCTCAACCTGAACAAACAAGTGTTGAACATAGGCTTTGTAGGCTTGAACGAATTGTCGAAGGCGCATCTCGGCTTGGAACTTCATGAAAATCCTGATTCATGGCGTTTCGGATTGCAGGTGATTAAACATATGGTTGACCGTGTGGGCGACTATGCCGCAAAGACAGGCTATCGGTTTGGCTGTATCCAGACCCCCGCAGAAAGCTGTGCCCATCGGTTGGCTTTAGTGGATCGAAAAATGTTTGGAGACAAGGCAGCAGTGCAAGGCGACATAGACAACGGGGGAATTTACTACACCAACAGTTCACATGTGCGTCCATCAGCTGGACTTTCATTGCTGGATCGAATCAAGATAGAATCGAGCTTTCACCCCTTGACTAAGGGCGGTGCGATTTTACATGTGTTTTTGGGGGAAGGCAATCCATCGGCAGAGTCTGTATGGCAGTTGATTAGGCGAATTGCAACAGAATCGTTGGCAGCCTACTTTGCTTTCACTCGGGATATGACGATATGCAGGAAATGTAACAGCGTGGAAGCTAATTTGCAGACAAAGTGTAAGCTTTGTGGAGCAACAGGCAACGATTTGGAACATTGGTCGAGGATCACAGGATACTACCAACAGTTACGTGGTTGGAACGCTGGAAAGGTGCAGGAATTCAAAGACAGACACAGATATCTAGTATGATAAAACACGTTAATTTCTCTTCATTTTCAATTTGCTGCGAAATCTACTCCTCCCTATGGAAAATTTTTAAAAAATCTAGTGTCAAACCGTGTTCAACCAAAATCCTGTAATTCTCATTAAAAATTAATATCCCTAGATGAACGTCGAATCCCTATTTCAAATTGCTATTTTACTCCAAGAAAAATGTAGTCAAATACTTTCCCTGATGTTGACTAAAACTCTTTTCCATATTGTATGTATCTTTCTCGACACCTTGAACAACGGCCAATGAGTTCCCGCAAGCTCTTTTCTCTGTCTATAAATCCCTGCTTTTTCATCCGTTTCCACTTCTCGTCCAATGGAGAATTATGATTATAGCTTCTCCGCACCATTTCTATAACCAGCTCTTCATGGCGATCAAATAGACCATGCACCTCCAACAATCCTTTATCCACGTATCCCTCAACAGAGTGTCCATGTTCTAAAGCCCCCACAAACATGTGAATTTCTCCATGTTCGCCCAACAAATGAAACTTGCACAAAAAATGCGGATCAACCATCCAAAGCCTCATGACCTTGACCTCTCTGAAAACCCCATCTGAAACCTAAATGCTAAACCGTTTGCGAAAAACCGCGTTATCATTTCTTCTTCAGTCGAATCTTTGCCAACTCTTCCAACCACTGTGGATGAATACCCACCGATTTCTTCAACGTCTCACAAGGAAAACTATTGCATTCGGTGCAAAAACGTAGCCCTCGTTCTATCCTACAACAATCAAAAATCTTGCAGCCCTGCCGATCTATGCTCCCACAACCTCTGCATTCTCCGACTATTAGGTAGCGGCAAGAACCGCAATACAGCAAACACGGAGTCGCAAGAGACTCTGCAACCAATAACCTCACACCTCAACTACCTTATAAAGTGAAACCACATTTATGATTTATCGAGACATATTGGGTCAAATCAGATAAAATGCGTGATTAGCTTCTTACCTAGAGTCTAACAAAAAAGAGTAGCATGGCACCACACACGAAGATTACTCTCTTTTCATGTAACACTGTAAGATATTTGGGCAAACTGCACATTCGTCAGGCATACTTGCTCCTTCGGGTATGCTTCTTAAGTATCCAAGAAAATGTCTGCAGCTCTTCGATGGCCTACTTGCCTGAACACTTGAAACTCCTTCGCCAAGTTTTCTGGTTTCTTCTTCACACTCTAATTTTGATATCAATGCCTCTTCTTCATTTACAGCTTTCACTTGGACGTGGCCTAATCCATCTCGGCCTTTTCCGTCTAGGTGCAACTCCAACCTCAACATACAATGCGGGCAGGCGTAGTGTGTTTCCCTGGGAAGCTTAGAATAATCGGTAACCAATACTGGCTGCTCGAACTGCTGGCCGCAGCTCGAATAAGG
>JBKHJI010000013.1:0-28482 GCA_046538175.1 Bathyarchaeia archaeon
CCTTTTTTTATATTAGAAAATACAACAAAACAGGTTCAAACATCGTACAGCAAGTTATTTTTTCGCGAACTATAAAAGGGAAATCATAAGAAATTAAAGCATCAAATGAGAAAAATAACATTAACTCCTCACAAGACGCTTGAAGAGAATTGAAACAAATCGGTGAACTAAAATGACGAAGCCACAAAATTTGAAGCCTATCCAAAAGAGAAAAGATAAATGGGAAAGAGAAACTTTAGAGAAAAGTCTAAAACGCTTACCGGAAAGAAAAAAAGAATTTTTGACAAGCTTTAGCGCTGCCTTAGAAAGGGTCTACACCCCTCTAGAAACAAAAGATTTAGACTACATTCAAAAACTAGGCTTTCCAGGCGAATATCCTTACACACGCGGCGTTTATCCCACGATGTACCGTGCACGATTATGGACTATGCGACAATACGCCGGGTTCGGCACAGCAGAGCAGACAAACCAACGGTTTAGATACTTGTTGGAGCAGGGGCAAACTGGCTTAAGCGTGGCTTTTGACTTCCCTACGCAAATCGGGCTAGACTGCGATCATCCTTTGGCATTAGGCGAGGTTGGAAAAGTTGGGGTAAGCGTCAGCACTTTAAAAGAAATGGAACTATTGTTTGACCAAATTCCCTTAAATAAAGTTACTACTAGCATGACAATAAACGCGCCCGCTGCAGTTCTCCTTGCCATGTACGTCGCCGTTGCACAAAAACAAGGAATCTCTCAAACAACTCTAGGGGGCACTGTGCAAAACGACGTTCTTAAAGAATACGTTGCACGCGGCATGTATATCTATCCGCCTGAACCTAGCATGAAACTTGCTACCGACATCTTCGAATACTGTAGCAAGAACATACCTCGCTGGAATAACATAAGCATCAGTGGCTATCACATCCGCGAGGCAGGGGCAACAGCCGTGCAGGAAGTTGCTTTTACTCTTGCGAATGGTATCGCTTATGTGCAGGCAGCAATTGACTGCGGCTTAAACATTGACGATTTCGCCAGCAGGCTTTCTTTCTTTTTTGCTTGCCACAACAACTTTTTGGAAGAAATAGCCAAATTCCGGGCTGCTCGACGGTTATGGGCGCACATAATGCGTGAAAGATTCGGAGCAAAAAGTCCTTCGTCTTGGCAATTACGTTTCCACACACAAACCAGCGGAGTAGCTTTGACTGCCCAGCAACCCCACAACAACATTGTCCGCGTTGCGCTTCAAGCACTCTCCGCAGTGCTTGGTGGAACGCAAAGTTTGCACACCAACAGTTTCGACGAGGCTTATGCATTGCCAAGTCAACAAGCTGTGACTATAGCATTGCGCACTCAGCAAATCGTTGCTTACGAAAGTAGTGTCGCAGACACGGTGGACCCTCTTGCAGGAAGCTACTGTATTGAAGCCTTAACAAATCAGATTGAAGAAGACGCTTTTGATTACATCGAGGAAATTGACCGTCAAGGAGGTGCCGTGAACGCCATAGAAAAAGGCTACATGCAACGCGAAATTATAGAGAGCGCCTACAAATATCAAAGAGAAGTGGAGGAAAAAACCTGCACGATTGTGGGCATAAATGAATTTACAAATAGGAGGGAAGCCCCAATCAAACTTTTGCGCGTCGATCCCGAAATTGAAAAGAAAGTAGTTGAACGATTAGACCGTGTGAAAAGGGAAAGAAACAATCAAAAGGTCGTACAGACTCTTGACAGACTGCATCGTGCTGCTGAAGGCGAAACAGAAAATCTTTTGCCAGTCATCCTAGACGCTGTAAAACATTATGCCACCGTAGGTGAGGTCTGCGACGTTTTACGCGATGTTTATGGCGAGCACAGGCCATCAACAATTTTCTAAGCAAGTTGAAAGAAGATCTTAGAGGGTCTGAAGTGTTTCTTTTATCCTTGCTAATGCTTTTTCTATGTTTGGAATAGAGTTTGCAAACGAGAACCGCATGTGACCTTTGCCGTACATTCCGAAAGCGGTACCCGACAGCGCCGCTACGCCTGCTTTGTTGAGCAGGAAATCTGGCAGTCTTTTGCTATCCATATTTATCCCCTCAACGTTTGGAAAAACGTAGAATGTGCCTTGGGGTTTCTTACATGTTATGCCATCAATCTTGTTTAAACCAGAAACTATTACTTCACGTCTCTTTCTAAACTGCTCTACCATCTTTTCTGCTTCATCTTGAGGCCCACGCAGAGCTTCGACCCCCGCTACCTGCGAAAATGCGCAAGTGCACGAGTTTGAGTTTATCATAAGCTGCGTGATTTTTTCAGCCAAATCTTTCCGCATGGCACCGTAACCCAACCTCCACCCAGTCATGGCATACGTTTTCGAAAACCCATCGATTATCACAGTTTTCTCTTTCATGTCTTGAAGCGAGCCTAGGCTTCTATGTTCCCCCTCGTAGATTATGCGACTATAAACTTCATCTGAAACTATTAGCATATCATCTCTGTCTTTTACCTTATCATAGATAGCTTCTAAATTTTCTTTAGTCAAAACTCCGCCAGTAGGATTTTCCGGAAAATTCAAAATAATCATTTTAGTCCTATCCGTAATCTTCTCCACAGTGTCCTCAGTGTCTAATGCGAAATCGTTTTCTTCTTTCAAAGGCATGGGTACTGGTTTTGCGCCGATAAAGTTTATCATAGATTCATATACTGGAAATCCAGGGTTAGGATACATCACTTCATCACCTACTTCGACAGAAGCCAGTACACTGAAAAATATTATCGGTTTAGCGCCAGGCGTCACCACTACCTCTTCAGAGGATACGTCGATATTTCTTGTTTCTGAAATGTATTCTGCTATAGCTTCCCTGAGCTCTGGAATTCCGCCGGCAGGAACATAATGAGTATATCCGGAGTTAATAGCATCTATTGCTGCATCTCTAATGTTTTGAGGTGTATCAAAGTCTGGTTCTCCAATTTCAAGGTGTATTATCTCGCGACCTTGTTTCTCTAAGGCTTTAGCTTTGGCAAGTACCTCAAAAGCAGTCTCAGTACCTAATCCTTCCATTCTTCTTGCAAATATTGATTTCATAACTGTTTCTCCTCGTCGGAAAACATGACCGTAGTCAACTAGAAATAAAAGCTTTTCTGGCCTAAAGGCACCAGCTTCTCAACTAAGAGCCTACTGAATATCTCTTTCTGGATTTTCTGAGTACGTTAACTCTTATTTTGCTTCTGTTAGGTATTTGAAAGAGAAGAGTTTGAAGATGGTGCCTCCTTGTATGCTTACGAGGAAGGTTTCAACGTCGGCCAAATAGTCACCCCAGAAGGCCATATATTCTGAGAGAAAATTTGAAAAGCATGTATAGTTTCTGTGAAACGATATAGTTACAGAGTTCATTCCCATTCCATGTCCACTTGAAGAGAAGATAACGTTGGGATGACTATTCATCCATTCTCTTGCTTTGGTTACAAATTTCCTTTGCTCTTCTTTTATGTGAACTTGGGTTTTTCCATATGTGAAGGCCATTATTTCAAATCCAAACTTCTCCCAGACTGGTATGATTGTGTATTCGCTAATCAATTCTTTTTCTAGACGTTTTCTTGTTCTAGTGACTGTAGGTTGTGATACTCCGAGCAGTTTAGCTAACTCTCTGTCGCTTCTTTTCGAATTTTTGACTAGCTCGTGAAATAGTTTTTCTTCTGTTTCTCTCATATCTAACACTATAGTATATTATTGTTGTATAATTAATAAAAGATTTGTGCTTGCGACGTATATGTAGATACTATCTATTTTGTCCTATAATGATGCGCATTATTTCATTTGTTCCGCCGGCAGCGATCGTTTCCAGAGAGTCCAATAGATAGCGTATTGCTTTAAACTCTGGCAATGTTCCGTAAGCTCCGTGAACTTGCACAGCGTTAAGAGCTGCTCTTCTGGCCACTTCTGCGGTATAAAGCTTAGCTCTTGCAATTTCCTTAGCTATTTCTTTTCCTCTTTTTTCACAGTCCAGAAGCCAAGCTGCATAGTAAGCTAACCATCGTGCAGCCTCGATTTCCACGTCCATATCTGCAAGCATAAATTGGATAGCTTGAAGCTGAGCGATAGGTTTGCCATATAACTGTCTTTCTGCGGCATATTTCGCTGCTGTTTCATAAGCGGCTTCGGCGATTCCTAAAGCCACCCCTGTGTTGCCTATTCTGCCAATTTCGGAAATTGCTACAAGAGCGGCCTTCAAACCGTCTCCTTCTTCGCCGATGCGATTTCTACTGGGGACATAGCAATCATTGAAAAACAACTCGCTGATCTCCACGCTACCGAAACCCATGTGTTTTTCTCTCGCTCCTACTGTAAAGCCTGGTGTTCCTTCTTCGATCACAAAAACGCTGAGTTCGCCGGATTTTCCTGTTTTAGCAACAAAAACGCAGAAATCTGCCACACTTCCATTCGTGACGAAGCATTTGCTTCCGTTGACGATGTATCCGTCTCCATCGTGTTTGGCTAACGTTCTGATCGCCTTTGGGTCGGAGCCGCCAGCGGACTCGGTGACTGCCATACACATTATTTTTTCTCCTTTGACTACTGGCGGTATATATTTGAGCCTTTGCTCTTCATCGCCAAAGTGGAGTATAGTCCATATACCTAACGGTGTTGCTTGGAGAAATAGCCCCATAGAAGGATGGACCCGCGAGATTTCTTCTATAGTTATTACGCGGGCTAGATGGCCCATTGGAGAACCGTCGTATCTTTCTGGAATTATGATTCCGATTAGTCCTAGGTCGGCTATTTTTTGAGTGATATCTCTAGGAAATTCGCCTTTGTCGTCGATTTCTAAAGCTTTCGACGCAAGTTCTTCTTCAGCAAATGCACGTATGGTTTTCCGAAGAAGTTCTTGTTCTTGGCTGAGGTTGAAATCCAAAGCAATCGCCAACTCTTTTGGTAGAAGGTTCGATAAGTTATATTTAGCTGTGGCTACTCTGTAATAGTGTCTGCTGAGGTGAAGAGAATGGGTGAACGTAAGCTTAAAGAAGTCGGCACTGTGATCCATTATTTTACAAAGATAGGCGTAGCCATTGTGGAGTTGAGCGATACACTTTCTGTGGGAGATCGCATTCTCATAAGGGGGGCCACCACAAACGTTGAGCAAGAAGTTAATTCTATGCAAATAGAACACGAAAGTGTCGAGATAGCCGAAGCCGGACAAAGTATTGGTTTAAAGGTAAGTGACCGTGTTAGGGAAAGCGACGTAGTTTACAAGTTACTCCCATAGATAATCTCCCCTATTTTTCAGGAATAAGAAAACGAGAAAGAATTTGTGAGGCTATTTCCAGCCAGGTTTCTTTACGCTCACAACTTCTTTGTTTACAAGGTTGGGAGGTGTCTTGCCCTTAAAGAAAGCCACTAGATTTTCAGCTACCATTTCTGCCATTTTAGATCGTGTTTCGTAGCTAGCGCTGGAGATGTGGGGGGCGGCAACCACATTATCGAGAGTTAACAACGGGTTGCTTGCCGGTGTGGGTTCCTGCTCAAAAACGTCCAATCCTGCGCCGGCAATCCAGCCTTCTTTCAAAGCTTTGTAAAGTGCTTTTTCGTCGATGACTGGGCCCCTAGCGTTGTTAACCAAGATGGCTGTTTTCTTCATTAGTTTTAGCCTCTTCTCGTCCATTAAGTGATATGTGTCTTTGAGTAGGGGAACATTGACCGTTACATAGTCTGCTTTTCGAAGCAGTTCTTCAATTTCCATGTATTCTATGTTGAGTTCTTTTTCCAAGTCTTGTCTTCGCACCACATCGTGGTAGAGAACTTTCATGTCGAATCCTTTGGCTCTTTTTGCAATGGCAGAGCCTATTCTTCCCAAACCTATTATTCCTAGAGTTGCACCGCAGACGTCTCTGCCTACGAACATCATGGGGTGCCAGCCCACTTTCCAGTTTCCTGTGCGAACATATTTGTCGGCTTCCACTACTCGTCTTGCTACGGCCATCAAAAGCGCCCATGCAAAATCTGCGGTGGTTTCAGTTAGCACGCCTGGGGTGTTCGTGACGTAAATCCCACGCTTCGTGGCTTCTTTCACGTCGATGTTGTCAAAGCCGACAGCCAACTGAGAAACGATTTTCAGGTGGGGGGCAGAGCCGAAGATTTCAGCGTTTATTTCGTCAGATAATAGTGAAACTAATGCGTCAGCTTTTGCAGCTTTCTCGATAATTACTTGCTTTGGAGGTGCAGCGTATTCCGGCCAGATTTCAGCGTCAAATTGTTCCTTGATTACGCGTAGGCCTCTTTCGGGCAATTCTCGAGTAACATATACTTTAGGTTTCTGCATCATTAAACGCCTCAATAGTAGCTCAGAATAACGTTTCACGAATTTATTACGTTTTCGACTCGGCTGCTTGTTTTACTTCTTCTTTGAATTTTTCTGTCTCTAGAAAAAACGTGTGTATTGGCTTGGCGTTTACTATGAGCTGACAGTTTTTGCGCTTTATCGATTCATCTGGTTTTGCCCACTCGTTTATTAGTTCTGTTTTCGTTTCAGGAGCAACTTCTTTAACTATGTCCTCTATTGTCTTCGCAAACGGGTAAGAAAACTGGCAAATAGGGTTATAGAATATTATCGTTTTGCTTTTATCCTCGTCCAATGGTTTGTATTCTCCAACGGTTTCGGCTGGTTCGTAAAAACCTTCTACAGGCAGGTATAGAAGATCGTCTCGTTCGATTGTTGGTTTAAATCCATATTTTCTGTAGAAATCATACAATGGTACAAGTTCTCCGGTGTTAAACGCTTTTGCTAAAATGAACCTGCAAGCTTTGTTGCCCAAACATGTTTTTCTTTGCTTTGCGTCTTCAATTACGCTTTTGAGAAGCGTTTTTCCTATCCCATGCTTTTGCGCCTCTGGAGTTGGGTTGTAAATGCAGTTTATCACCAAAACGTTTTCTCGCCTAGAAGTTCTGGTTACATCTGCTTCCTCCGAAAAGTACAGTATTTGTGCAACAGGTTTTTGGTTGTAGTAAGCGATTTTTGCACAAGTACCATGTTCTTCCATCATTCGGCTGAGCCAACGTTTCTTCAAGTTGATTCCCCGTTGGTGGATAGGATCGTTAAGTTTTTGGGAGGAGCAAACAAAAATTAGGTCTTCTAGGTTTGAGTTTTCCAAATTAGCAATTCTAATCTTGCCTTCATGAAGGTTCATTTTTCACTCTCTGAGGTGGTCAAATAGGCGGCGATTGCTAATATGTGCATCCATAATCTTATTACATCTAACCTGAAAAAAGAGACATGTTGGATGCCATGAAGATCAAAAATAAACAGGCCCTCATAGAAAACGCTGCTACCGAGCTTGACAAGAAAGCTAGAAAGATAGCGTTAGCAGCTTTGGAGGCGGCTTTAGAAGCAGTAGACCCCATAAGAATATTCAATTCACGAGTAACCGTTGAAAGCGACATGTTGAGAGTTGGGTCACACAGGTTCGATTTGAACGATTTTGAGCACATTTATGTGGTGGGCGGCGGGAAGGCAAGCGGCAAGATGGCCGAAGCCGTAGAGTCAGTTCTGGGAAATCGAATATCGAATGGTCTTGTTAACATTCCCCACGACGGTGGACCCGTTCATACGCGTAAAATCGTTTTTCAAAAAGCAGGTCACCCAATTCCTGACGAGGCTGGAGTGGAGGGAGCTAGAAGAATGCTTGACCTAGTCAGCTGCGCTGGGAAAAACGATCTGGTAGTCTGCCTAATCTCCGGAGGGGGATCAAGTTTGATGCCGTTGCCCCGTGGAGAAATAACATTGAACGACAAGCAGCAGGTTACAGATGCACTGTTAAAGTCAGGTGCCACTATAAATGAAATTAACACGGTGCGTAAGCACATCTCAGATTTCAAAGGGGGATGGCTAGCTAAAAAAGCCTACCCGGCGACCATTCTCAACTTAATATTGTCTGACGTGATAGGTGATCCTTTAGATTTTATTGCTTCAGGCCCAACTGTTCCCGACTCTACCACCTTTGATGATGCTGTAGAAATCTTGAAAAGATATAACATTTGGAAAGACATGCCGCAATCTGTTAAGACTCTTTTGGCAAGAGGGTTGAAGGGGTTAGTCGCCGAAACCCCTAAAAAAAGCGATAAAGCGTTTAGAAAAGTTTACAACATTATTTTAGGCAACAACCGTTCAGCAACTTCAGCTGCCTGTGCCAAGCTTCAAAAAGTGGGTGTACGCCCGCTTCTATTGACATCGCTTCTTGAAGGTGAAGCTAGACATGTGGGAACAGTGTTGGCCTCTATAGCGCGAGAGATTATTGCTTCAGAGAATCCTTTGTCCAAGCCTTGTGGAATTGTTGCTGGAGGAGAGACTACCGTTACTGTGCTTGGAAAAGGTAAAGGTGGGAGAAATCAAGAAGTGGCGTTAAGTGCTGCGTTGAAAATTTCTGGCGTGGAAGGTGTTGTCGTTGCTTCGCTAAGCACCGATGGTATAGATGGACCAACCGTAGCAGCAGGAGCGTTGGTGGATGGGAAAACTATCGAACGTTCTCAAGAACTACGCTTAGATGCTAAGAACTTTCTCGCCAACAATAATTCTTACAATTTCTTCTCAAAACTTAATGACTTAATCATGACCGGACTTACAGGAACCAATGTTAACGATGTTTCTTTGATAGTGGCTTTAAGATAAACTTTTCAAAGAATAATCGTGCTGTGACTTAAGGTGGTTGAAACTTATTCAAAAGAGGTTGTTAAGGAGTTTGCTCTTCAGCGGCTACGATTGACGCCGGAGACTCTTGGAAAAACCTTGAATGATGTTCCACCAATTGTCGCCGCAGTCGGAGGTCTGCAATACGGTGGGCACTTGATTGAGCTTCTTAATCGTTTTAGCAATTTCCGAACAGAATGGTTCGACTACTGGTATGAAAACTTTAGGTTAATCGAAGGCCACGTGTTACGGAGTGCTCTGAGAATCGTAAACGTTAATGACTATCCATATTTTTTTAAGGCGACGAGAAGCGTAGCTCGTAGAAGAACAACGTATCAAAAATGTCCCCTATCTTTAAGCGACAACCATCTTAATGCATTCAACTTCATAGATGAATATGGCCCCTTCACCCCTTCAGAGTTTAAGAAAGTTTATGGCGTGAAGAATCCAAAGATTAGAGAAATCGCTCAAAGACTGCTTTTGGATTTGTACAATTATGGCAAAGTAGCTAGAATGGGAAGAAAGAATGGAAAACCTCTCTACCATGCGGTGGGAAAATTGCCTTACCAATTCGATCCATTGCAGACAAGTGAAAAAGAAGCTAAGAAATGGCTATTCCAAAAGTGTCTTCACATATATGGGCCGTTTACAGTAAACGATGTTGCCCATTGGGTAGGCTGGAACATAAACGAAACTAGAGAGATTCTAAACTGCTTGCTAGATAAGGAAAGAGTTGTAAGCGTAAAAGTTGAAGATGATCCGAGCATTCATTATATTTGTAGAGAGGATTTGGGTTTCTTAGATTCCATCGAAGGCAACCTTTACGATAGCTTCTTTGTTCGCGTTCTATTCAACGACGATGCGTTGTTAATGGGCTACTATAGAAAACTACAAGAGCGTTTCGGCTATCTTTGGAAATATCCTCAATTCAATGAAGGAATAGTGTGGCGGGCTGCCATACTTTGTGGAAGAGAGCTAGTCGGCGAAGCTGTAGTAGATATGGCGAAGAAGTCGCCACTTTTCAAAATAAGGAGGCTGCTACTACGCAAGAGGTTTGCAACTTCTCACATATTGTCAAAGATAGAAGACGAGTTCATTAGACATGCAAATTTCCAAGACAAGAAATTTAAATCTGCTACACCGACGATTGTTTGAGAGGATAAGAAGAAATGCAAGGCTGGGACAGACAAAAATGTTGACGAAAACTATTTTATGAGAATTAAGACTTCTCCTTCGTTTACCGGGGTTCCTTCTGAAACATTGACTTCTTGAACCAGTCCAGTTTTGTTTGTCGTGATTTCGTTTTCCATCTTCATGGCCTCTAGAATACAGACCACATCGCCGGCATTTACTTTATCGCCTTTTTTCACCTTCACCGAAACAATTTTTCCCGCCATAGGCGATACCACTGCGCCTTCTCCAACTGCTTCTCGGCGACTTTCAGTCTTAGTTGTCACTTGCAAGGTAGATGTTTGGGTGGCCATTCGCTTAGAGGGTTCTTTCAGTTGCGCCTTGAAAAGCGCGTTGTTAACTTTCAAAGTAAAGGGTGCCCGGCGATCAATTTTTTCAAGTTCGACGTGGTATTTTTTTCCTTTTACTCTGAGAATTAGAGGCGAGATAGCAGGGGCTTCGCTTTTTTCCAGTTCTACTTCAACTGGTTTGTCGTTCACTCTTGTTTCAAACAATCTTTGGCCCTCTTTCTTTGCGAGTTCCACTTTGTACACTCTGTCTTCGATCACTATGTTGTATTCTGGCATCTGGCTATCCTCCCAATGCGGTTAATTCGCGTCTAGCGGCTAGAACCCAAGGTGAAATTCCCACAGTTCCAGCTTTTCTTACGGGAATTACTGCTTTGACTTCATGAGTGCTTTTGAGAAAAGCTGCAAGGGCTACTGATAAAGCGGCTATTTCTTCCAGTTCTTGCTGTTCCGGAGATGAGGCAGTAGCTTTTTCTTTTCTCTTTGCTTCTCGTTTCTTAAAGAATTCAGCTGCAACTTTTGGGAATAGAGCGTAGGTCAGTTCATCTTCTTCGCTTTCTATGTAAGGCTTGACGTCTTCAGGTATTTTGTCCAGCTCGGGTTCAAGCATGTCTGCTGGGCGACATTGGATAGGGGTTTCGTCGCCAATTATTTTCTTCTTTATCTCTTTTTTTATAGGGGCAGGTGGTCTGCCATAGAATCCTTTTACATAGTCTCTTACTTCTTTGGGAACAATTTTGTATCGTTGGCCCGATAAAACGTTGAAGACTGCTTGTGTTCCAACCAGTTGGCTGGTGGGTGTTACAAGAGGGGGATAGCCTAAATCTTCTCGAACAAATGGGACCTCTTTCAAAACCTCGCCCAGTCTGTCCAAGGCGTTCTGCTCTTTCAACTGAGAAATCAGGTTGGAAAACATTCCTCCAGGAATCTGGTGTTTTAGGATAGAAGTGTCAATTCTTTCAGCCAATGGGTTGATCAAACCGAGGGGATCATAATATTTTTCTCGCAGATCACGGAAATATTCGGCGGTTTCTACTAGCAATTCCATGTTTAGCCCCGTGTCATATTCGGTGCCTCTTAAACCAGCCACTATGCTTTCCACGGGTGGTTGCGAAGTACCCGATGCAAAAGGAGAAAAAGCAGCGTCTAGTATCTCTGCTCCCGCTTGGCAAGCACGTAGATAAGTCATCATAACTGTGCCGCTGGTACTGTGGCAGTGCATGTGTACCGGTAGGCCTACTCCCTTTTTTAGGGCTGAAACTAGTTCGTAGCCTTCTTGAGGCATAAGCATACCTGCCATGTCTTTTATGCAGATAGAGTCGCAACCCAGCTCTGCTAGACGCTGTGCAACTCTCACATAATAATCGGTTGTGTGAACAGGGCTTATAGTATAGCATAATGAACCTTGAGCGTGAGCGCCGACTCTTTTCACAGTTTTTATGGCGAGTTCAAGGTTCCGAGTGTCGTTTAAGGCATCGAAAATTCGGAATATGGCAATACCGTTTTCTGCAGCTTTTTCAACAAACTTAACTAGAACGTCGTCTGGATAGTTACGGTAGCCTACTAGGTTTTGGCCCCGTAGAAGCATTTGCAACGGTGTGTTTTTCACGTGTTTTTTGAGTGTGCGGAGGCGTTCCCACGGGTCTTCATTTAGATAACGTATGCTGACGTCGAATGTGGCGCCTCCCCAAACTTCCAGGGAGAAGAATCCCGCTTGATCTATCGTTTCGGCTATGGGGATCATAGACTCGGTTCTCATGCGAGTCGCCATCAGAGATTGATGGGCGTCTCTGAAGGTGGTGTCAGTTATTTTAACTCTTTTAACCAAGAGAAATCCCGCTTGGGTGATGTTGAGGATTAGTAAACTGACTGGAGCCCATATTTTAATCTACCTTTTTGAACGGTAGACGTCGCAGTCGATGACGATTCAGCGAGTATATTAATGATCCAACGTCTTCAAAACTGAGGAGTTGGAAATCCATGGGATCAGATTTACGGTTGCCACGTAATTATTGTGGCAACTGCGTGATAATTAGTAGAAAAGGCTAAGGGTTATGATGCAACCAAAAAGAGACAGCGACTGATAGGTGAGTGTTCCTGTAGCGGTTTCTTGTGTGCGTTACAAATGAGTAAAAAGCAAACTTGAGAGATAGTGCAGTAAGGCAGGTTTAGAGTGGGATGTTTGGGTGTTTTTTTGGAGGTCTTTGTTCGCGTTTTGTGATCAGCATTTCCAAGGCACTGATGAGTTTAGGTCTAGTTTGGGAGGGTTCAATAACGTCGTCGATGTAGCCTTTTTCCGCGGCGATATGAGGGTTTGCAAACTTTTCCCGGTATTCTGCCGTTAACTCTTTCTTTCTCTTTTCTGGGTCTGTGGCTTTTGCGATTTCTTTTCGGAAGATGATGTTAATGGCTCCCGCTGGGCCCATGACTGCAATTTCTGCAGAAGGCCAAGCGTAGTTTATGTCAGCTCCGGAGTGTTTGCTGCCCATGACGTCGTAGGCTCCTCCGTAGGCTTTGCGAACTATGACGGTAATTTTAGGCACGGTAGCTTCACAGTAAGCGAAGAGGAGTTTTGAACCGTGACGTATTATTCCGCCGTGTTCTTGGTCTATGCCTGGTAGGAAGCCTGGGACATCTTCAAATGTGATTATAGGGATGTTGAACGCGTCGCAAAATCTTATGAAACGTGCTGCTTTGATGGAAGAATTTACGTCTAAGGCACCTGCAAAATATTTGGGCTGATTTGCCACTATGCCTATTGAACGCCCGTTTAATCTGGCGAAGCCTACCACTATGTTGGGGGCCCAAAGAGGTTGAATCTCTAGAAAATCTCCGTTGTCCACTATCGAATCGATAATCTCTTTAACGTCGTACGGTTTATCTGGATCGTCAGGCATCAGTTCCTCTAAATGCTCGTCGGTGCGGTTGGGATCATCACCGGTTTCTTCGATTGGAGGGTCTTCCATGTTGTTGGAGGGTAAATAGCTGAGAAGTCTTTTGATTAGATTTATGCATTCTTGCTCGTTTTCGGCCATAAAATGGCATACTCCGCTGGTTTGCATGTGTATCGAGGCTCCGCCTAACTCTTCAAAATCAACTTCTTGTCCCAAGACTGTTTTGATAACTTCGGGTCCGGTGATAAACATGTGGCTTGTGTCTTTAACCATTATGATAAAATCAGTCATAGCAGGGGAGTAAACTGCGCCTCCGGCGCATGGACCCATAATAGCAGAAATTTGAGGAATGACGCCTGAGGCTATTACGTTTTTGAAGAAGATATCGCCATAACCACCGAGACTGGCCACTCCTTCTTGGATTCTGGCCCCGCCGCTGTCGTTCAAGCCGATTAAAGGCGCACCAGCTTTCATAGCTAAATCCATTAGCTTGCATACTTTTTTGGCGAACATCTCGCCCAAAGAGCCGCCGAACACTGTGAAGTCGTGGGCGAAAACGTAGACCAAACGTCCGTTTATTGTGCCGTAGCCGGTTACTACTCCGTCTCCATATATTTTTTTTTCTGCCATGCCAAAGTCGGTGCATCGGTGGATAATGAAAGGGTCAAGCTCTATGAAGCTGTTGGCATCTAACAGAAGGTTGATTCTTTCTCTTGCTGTCAGCTTGCCTTGCTCATGTTGTTTCGCTATTCGTTCTTTTCCGCCGCCTAGGCTTGCTTTTTCTCGGAGCTCTCTTATGCGGTTAATCTTTTCTTTGACTGTGGGTTCACGTATTGCCAAGTAGTTCACCAGTGAATTGTTAGACTATCGGTTTTTCAGGTATATATTTACTTCACTTCATTGGTAGACCATAAAACATAACTTTCACGGTTATGTTTGACAACAGTGGCGACGTCTTATGCTTCGATTCTACAACACGATGACTCGGAAAAAAGAGGTTTTTAAGCCGATTGAAGAGGGTAAGGTTCGGCTTTATGCTTGTGGGTTGACCGTTTATGATTATGCGACTGTAGGCAATCTCCGAGCCTATGTGTTTGTGGATCTTTTGAGGCGTTGGCTGGAATATCGGGGCTTTGAGGTGAAGCATATTATGAACGTTACAGATGTGGACGATAAGACTATTCGAGGCATGCAAAGAGAAGGAACATCACTTAAGGAATATACACAGAAGTATATTGACGCGTTTTTTGAGGACTTAGAGCGGTTGAATATCAAAAAGGCCGAAATAATTCCCAAAGCCACAGAGCACATTGAAGACATGGTTAGACTTGTAGAGATTTTGTTGGAGAAAGGTTATGGATATCGAGGCGAAGACGGTTCGATTTATTATGATATCTCCAAATTTGGGAGCTATGGCAAACTATCCAAAATGAAGATCAAAGAGCTCAAAGCCGGAGCAAGGGTCAAAGTTGACGAGTATGGTAAAGAACAAGCCGGCGATTTTGCCCTGTGGAAGGCTTGGGATTCCGGCGACGGCGACGTATTTTGGGAAACTAGGTTAGGCAAAGGTAGGCCGGGATGGCACGTTGAGTGTTCGGCTATGTCTATGAAGTATCTAGGTGAAACGTTAGATATTCACACAGGAGGAGTTGACCTCATCTTTCCACATCACGAAAACGAGATTGCTCAAAGCGAGGCAGCAACTGAAAAGAAATTTGTAAACTATTGGCTACATAACGAGCACTTGCTTATTGAAGGCCAGAGAATGGGAAAATCATTAGGAAACTTTTACACCTTGCGCGATTTGCTTCGAATGGGACATGATTCTTTAGCCGTAAGATATTTGCTTTTGTCCACGCATTACAGAACCCAGCTCAACTTCACCTTCAAAGGATTGGAAGCCTCCAAAAAAGCCTTGCAACGGCTCTACGATTTTATGTATAGACTTGAAGGGGTTAAGAACCCGTCAAAAACAACAAGTGGCACAGGCTTGGAAGAATTAGTAGAGAAGACTAAGAGAGATTTCGAAGATGCGATGGATGATGATTTGGACGTCGGCCGCGCATTAGCAGCTGTTTTTGGCCTCGTTAGAGAAGTAAACACGTTGATTGATCAACAGAAGCTGGACAAAGCTGATGCGGAAAAAGTTAGGAATTTGATCACAAATTTTGACAAGGTCCTAGGCGTTTTGGATAGCTTTTGGAAGGGGAAAGAGGAGGAGCTACCAGGAGAAATTGAAGAACTAATTAGGCAGAGAGAGGAAGCGAGAAAAGCCAAAAACTGGAAGACCGCCGACGCTATTCGAGACGAACTACAGAAAATGGATATAATCCTGGAAGACACTCCTGAAGGCATAAAATGGAAAAAAAGAAACCGCCCATAACTAACGTTGTTTTTTCACAGTTACATCCCCAGTTATTACTCTTCTCAGCTCTCCATTATCGAGTCTAATGATAAGCGCGCCATCTTGGTCCACGTCTAACGCTTTTCCTGCAAAATTTTCGCCGAAACTGGCAATCTCTACTTGTTCGCCTAAGAACATTGCCATGCTTTTCCATTCTTGCAACAAAGTGTGCCACATTCCTCTTTGTAATCGTTTGTAATTGTGTTCAAAGTTTTGCAAGAGAGTTTTGATTAATGGGCGCTTCTTTACTTCGCGGCCTAACTCGTGCTTCAGGGAGGTTACAGTTCTTCGCAGATCGTTGGGGAAGGAGTTAAGATTTACGTTAGCGTTTATTCCTACGCCTAGAACCACGAATTCGACAAGAGATTCTTGGGTAGTTGCCTCTGTTAGTATTCCACTGATTTTTTTGCGGTTCACGAAGACGTCGTTAGGCCACTTAACTTGGGCTTCTAATCCAAACGTGTTCTGAATTGTCTTAGCTACAGCTGATGACGCTATAAATGTTAGCTTCAAAGCTTCTCGGGGGCTTATTTTGGGTCGTAATATTATGGAGAGCCATATTCCACCTTTAGGTGAAACCCAGTGTCTTCCTAGCCTGCCTTTTCCGCTTGTCTGATTTTCGGCGAGGATTACTGTTTTTTCTTCGTTGCTTTTTTTAGCTATCTCTTTTGCAAGATGGTTTGTGGATGATACTGTTTTGTAGTGACAGATTTTGTAGCCTGAAGCTGTGTGTAGAACTTCATCAGGTTCTGGAAGGTTTTGAGTATACATGAGTTAATGTTCACACAGTTCTATTAAGACGCCGCCTGCGCCTTTTGGGTGTAAGAACGCGATTTTTCCGCCTTCTATGCCTATTCGAGGTTTTTCGTCGATTAAGATTACTCCTTGGGCTTTTAACTGTTCGAGCATTTCTTCGATGTTGTCAACTTTGAATGCTATGTGATGGATTCCTGGCCCTTTTTTTTCCAAGAATTTTGCCACGGGGCTTTCTTTGTCCAAGGGTTCTAGCAATTCAAGATTTGTCTCTCCAACTGGAATAAGTGCTGCCTTTATTTTGTGTCGTTCAGATTCTTTGAGTGTTTTTAGTTTCAATCCCAAGAGCTGTTGATAGATGGGTAGAGCATCTTCGATTTTGTTTACGGCTATTCCAATGTGATCGAGTCCGATGATCATGTTTTGCACCTTTGGAGAAATGCTGCATATAAATATAAACAAATCCAGAAAAGGCTTTCTGTAAAATATAAATAGCCTGTTTTCATGCTCTATGAGTCTGATGCGGTGTAAGGTTTGGGCAAAATTAAGACTTTGGAAGTTATCGTTCGTGGCGATTTGATTGAGCGAAACTTGGTTTTGAAGCTTGGTCAAGCTTTGAAGGACTCGAAACTTAGCGCCGACTTTAGTGCTTCAATCGTGGTGCCGCCATTTCAAAAAGCTGTAGAGAAAAAGTATCCCTCCCTCGGCATTTTTTACGTTATGGTGGATTTGGAGGATGTTTTCCAGTTTGAAGCGTTATTGAAGGATCTTTGCTGTGAAGGGAATTGTGAACTCATTTCAATTCTTGAGTTGCACGAGTAGCCTAGTTTTCGTTGAGGGAAATTTGTGGACGCAAAGCGGAAGTTGATAAAATTTGCCATAGTTATGGCTGCTGTGACTATTGTATTTTCTTTGGCAGATGGCATGGAGCCAAAAATGAGGTTGACCCTAGCTCTTTTGGTTATGGCCTCTTCGTTGTGGATAACAGAAGCTATCCCTTTAGCTGCAACTTCGCTTTTAGTGGCGTTTTCCCAACCTGTGTTGGGTATTCAAGGTTTTACTCCTGCTTTGTCCCATTTCTTCGATCCGGTTGTTGCCCTTCTTTTAGGCGGTTTTCTCTTAGCGAGAACTGTAGAGAAATACGATTTGGATGAGTTTTTCGCCCACAAAATCGTTAAAAGATTTGGCGTTGACTCCAAAATGGTTGTTTTAGGTTTGATGCTTGCCACAGCCTTTCTTTCTATGTGGATAAGCAACACTGCCAGCACGGCGCTGATGATTACTTTAGCATTGCGTTTAACAGCCAACATTAAAGATAAGCATGATAATTTGGCCAAGATTATGGTTCTCGGGATTGCTTATTCGGCAACTGCGGGAGGTCTATCGACATTGATTGGCAGTACACCGAATGTCATAGCCGCAGCATTTCTAAAAGACACACTCGATTACGATTTGACTTTTCTAGGATGGTCTCTCTACGGTGTCCCCATATCGCTCCTTTCGATACTGGTCATTTGGCTCCTTCTTTTCAAAATATTTCCAACAAAGGTCAAAGGGATTCCGCTCCCAGAGCAGCAAGAAAAAGCTTTGAACAACAAACAAAAGCTGACACTGGCGATCTTTGCAGTTGCTATTGTTTTGTGGTTTTCAGGCCAACTCCCTGAACCGCTTGCCGGATTGTTGGGTTGGAGGGGCCACGGCTTGACTTCCAGCATGGTCGCAATCTTTGTTGCCATTGTCCTTTTTCTGACGAATCTGCTTGAAGAGAACGATTTCTCAAGGATCAGTTGGGGCACCTTGCTCCTTATCGGCGGCGGTTTAAGTCTAGGATCAGCTTTAGAGGTTTCTGGTTTGACTATATGGATTGGAGAGATTATTACAAATGTTTCTGGGGTTGGCTCTGCTGTTGCCCTCGTGTTAATATTGGGATTTTCTGCCTTAGGCTTCAGCATTATCGCCAGCAACACGGCAAGTGCCAGTATTTTCATACCTATAGCGATTTCAGCAGGAATAGCTTCAGACGTTAACCCAGTAGTTCTTGCGGTTTTGGTTGCAATTTGCAGTAGCTTAGACTACATGTTACCAGTAGGTACTCCGCCAAACGCCATTGCCTATAGCACTGGGAAAGTTAAGATGAGAGAAATGGTTAAAGCAGGATTTATGCTTGACATTTTGGGATGTCTATTGGCTATACTGCTTGCGCTTACGGTTTGGAATCTACTGGTATAATTGGTCAGTCAGGTAACTAGGATCGAGAAGACTGATCGATGACTTATTTGCATGGTCTTAAAATCACAAGTTTAAACCTTGATTCTCTCTGAGCCAGCGTATACAGTCATTCTATTTCCTCGCACAAACCCGATTAGGGTCGACCCGAATTTTTCTGCTACAGCGATACCTGAATCAATTGCTGCAGCCAAAGAAGCGACTATTGGGATCCCTGCACGGGCTGTTTTTAGAACAATGTCTCCGGTTAACCGTCCGCTCAAAGCCAAAAAACATTCACCTAAATCAAATTTGTCCAAAGAGGCTGCGCCAATCACTTTGTCAACGGCGTTGTGGCGCCCTATATCTTCAGCCGCAGTGATCAAGTTGCCATCCTGCTTGTACAGCGCTGCGATGTGTACACCTCCTGTCTTTCTAAACGTTTCCGCCAATTCGTTCAGTTTTCTGACACATTTCACGATTTTTTCTGCTTCAATCTGCCACGAAGGCAAAGGCTTCAGTTTGATGGTGTCAAGCAACTCGGAAAGCGATCGGTGACTAACCCCGCCACATGCGGAAACAATCAACTGTGCAAAAGGCTTAGAGATAACTACACGTTCTTTTGTGTCAGGCTTGTTTAGAGCCACATTACATCTGTTTTCTCCAACAAAATCTAGATTAGCAATCTCGTCAACAGAATCTATCAATCCCTCACCTAACAAGTATCCCGTTACCAACTCTTTCTCTAACGCTGGTGAACAGAGAACAGTGACGAAATGAATGCCGCCCAAAAAAATGTGAAGAGGAGCCTCTCTAGCTACGATGTCTTTTCTTCTTTGCACCTTGGCAGTGTCAGAATCAATTTTTGAAATCACCACACACTTTGTAGTACCACTCATTTTTTTATCGCATCCAAAACATAGTCAATAATGCAATCTGCAATATTCACTTTTGTCACAGACTGCAGTCCACGCCATCCAGGTTGGCTGTTAAGCTCAACAATCAAAGGCCCTTCATTGCTTTCCAAAATATCTACACCCGCCACTTTACAGTTAACCGCTTTAGACGCTTTAACTGCCAAAGCCTCTAATTCTTCGCTGAGTTGAATTGCGCTTGGACGGGCGCCTTGACTCACATTAGTTTTCCATGAATTTCCAATCCTTCGCATAGCAGCGACCACTCGACCCGCCACCACAAAGGCACGAATGTCAGAATCTCCGTGAGGAACAAATTCTTGAAGATAAAGCACCCCGTGATGAAACCTTACAGATCTAAAAATTCTGGTCGCTATGTCTGGGTCAGAAACCCGCGTTGAACCAATGCCGCGGGAACCAAAAATAGGTTTCAGAACAACGTCGCCTCCCAACTCGCGAAAACCTTTCAAAGCCTCCCTTAGATTTTCGGTCACCACTGTGCGAGGCACCGGCAACCCGTTTTCTTTTAAAAGTGCCAATGCGCGATATTTATCCACACATCGCTCAATAGTGCCAGCTGGATTAACGACTAAGACCCCTCGAGATTCAAGGCTATGCAGTAGGTCCATTCGAAAGATAATCTCTTCAACAGAGCCGTAACCAACAGGGCGAACAATTAATGCCGCCAAATCTGCAGTTAGATCAACATCGTTCATGCCTACGTCGCATTTACAGCCAACTTTGGCCACCAAGTCTGAAAAATTCAAAAAAAGAAAGGGAACCCTTCGCCTGTCTAAAGACTCTCTCAGCTGCTTAGCCATCCACCCGTTATTGCCCTTTCCAAGCACACCTATTCTCAAAGAGTTTGAACCTCGATTAACAAAGTACACAAGACAATAAAAAGCATATACGTCGTCTTCTGATTACTAGAAAGTGTACGTTTGCATTCTCATTTACGCATAGATTAGCGTCGTTTCTAACTTTTTTTCTCTTTGAAGAGTTTTGTGCCATAGTCAATTAGCTTTCGAGCATCTTCGCTGTCCTTCCAAGTTTTGAATCTTGACCACTTATGGGGCTCTAAGCGTTTGTAGGTTTCAAAAAACTCTTGAATCTCTTTCAAAATATGACTTTGAATGTCGGCTAGGTAGTTAATGCCGTTAAACCGAGGATCGTCTGTGGGCACACATAAAATTTTAGGATCTTCTCCACTTTCGTCTTCCATTACTAGTACACCAACAGGTCTCGCCCTTACTATGCAGCCGACTTCTAAGGGTTCGTAGCTTAACACCATAGCGTCCAACGGGTCATCATCATGGTACCAAGTTTGAGGTATGAAACCATATTCAACTGGAAAGGCGACAGAAGAGTAGAGCACACGGTCTAACACGAAGGCTTCCCATTCAACGTTGTATTCATATTTGTCTCGAGATCCACTTATCACTTCAACAACGACGTTTATGGTTCCTTTTGCCTTGTCCTCAGGTGGAATGTTTCTCCAAAGATTCATGAATTCTTGAAAGAAGCTTGCTATGCTATATTATTTTCTGTTGTTATAACAGCGCAGAACAGCTAGTTGGAATGCTAGTTTCTAGGCCATGAGTAACAGAATTAACGGAACAAATACTGAGGCGACTAGAGACATGACTGTTATCATGGTGTTCAGTGATGGTCCAGCAGTGTCTTTGAACGGATCGCCGACTGTGTCACCCGCCACGGCTGCTTTATGAGCTTCTGAGCCCTTGCCGCCGAATGCTCCTGCTTCAATATACTTCTTAGCGTTGTCCCAAGCTCCACCTGAATTGGCCATAAACAACGCGAAGATTATTCCGGTTACTATGCTTCCGGCCAAAAAACCAGCTAAGGCTTCTGTTCCCAACAGTAGCGCGGTTGCTATTGGAACAACCACTGTCAAGATTCCTGGCAGCATGAGCTCTCTTATGGCTCCTTTGGTAGCAATATCAACACATTTCGCATAGTCTGGCTTCGCCTTTCCCTCCATTAATCCTGGAATCTCTTTGAACTGGCGTCTGATCTCGGTAATCATTCTTTGACCGTTCTTGCCAACGGACAGTATCAGCAGCGCTGAGAGCAGCGGAGGCATCGTTGCTCCTATAAAAATGCCTACAATCACTTTTGGTTCTATTAGGTTTAAGCTGGGAATCCCTGCAAGTTCCGTGTATACCCCGAAGAGTGTGAGAACCGTTAGGGCTGCGGCTCCTATGGCAAAACCTTTTGTTATAGCTTTAGTGGTGTTACCAGCCGCGTCAAGTTTGTCGGTGATTTCCACGACTTTCTCACCGAGTGCGGCTTGTTCAGCTATTCCTTTTGCGTTGTCCGAAATCGGTCCATATGCATCGGTGGATAGGATCATTCCCACAATCGAAAGCATTCCTAAAGCTGCAGTTGCAATTCCATAGAAGGGGTACACTCCGAATGCTTCAGCGAGATACCATGCAGCTAAAGTCGCAACAGAAATTCCGATCATGGATGGAACGATGCTCATTATCCCGTAGGAGAAACCTGTGAGTATGTTTATCGCTGCGCCAGATTTTGACGCTTCAGCAATTCTCTGCGTAGGTGATCTGTCTATTGAAGTAAAATAATCAGTTGTGATTCCGATGATCACTCCAGCGACTAGGCCTGCAACCGTTGGGAGGAAAACACCGAGCCACATCTCCTCGCTTAAACCTGAGAACCGTGTGACCACGAAGAGAAGAATTATGAAAAATAGACATGTGGCGAAAATCCCTCTGTTTAGCGCGGCTCCCGGGCTGGCTTTTATGCTCGCTTTTGCAAATATCGCTCCAATTATCGAGGCGAAAAGCCCTGCAGCTGCAATTAAAAGCGGTAATGTTATAAAAACTCCTCCAGGCAGCGATCCGCGGACTGTAATTGCGGTGCCAATAATCATTGCGCCCACAACAGCTGCTATGTAAGAGTCAATCAAGTCTGCACCCATGCCTGCTACGTCGCCGACGTTGTCTCCAACATTGTCTGCAATTACAGCGGGGTTTCTCGGATCGTCTTCGGGAATTCCTAATTCGACTTTTCCAACGAGATCCGCACTTATGTCCGCTGTTTTGGTGTATATACCTCCACCGGCTTTTGCGAAGAGCGCTAATGCGCTTGCGCCGAAGCTGAATGCAAGCACAATTTCTGCAGCTTTTTCAACCCACAGTAAAATGTTGTAATATATGAAAAATAGTAAGCTTATTCCTAGTAAGGATAAGCCCACTATTGACATGCCCATTATGGCTCCTCCGAAGAAGGCTACTGAAAAAGATTTTTTCAAACCAGTTCTTGCGGCATGTGCGGTTTTAACGTTTGCTTCTACTGCTGCCATCATTCCGGCATAAGCCGCCACTGCTGTGCATAGCGAACCGAATAGGTAGGCTATTGCGATGCTGACTCCATAAACGAGGCTTTCGGTGAGGCTGAAGAGCACCCCTAATATTATCGCCATAATTAACGCGAAGGCTGTTAATGTTATGTTTTGTCTCCACAAATACGCTCTGGCGCCTTCTTTTATTGCTTTAGCAATGTCTTGCATTTTTTCGGTGCCACTATCTTGTCGGGTTATGTAGTGATATAAGTAAACGGCGAGCGCTATGGAAGCGATGCCAGCTATTGGTGTTATGAAGTACCATTCCATCGTCGACTCACCGAAGTCTTCTTCAGATAACATGGATGGGTTTTTAACGGTTTCGGAAAGTTTTATATCTTGCAACATAATCACGTAGCGCCTTCACGGTAGTAGGAGGTATTCGTGAATGAGTGAGAAACTGGCAAATCCGGCGCCTCTTGGATTGTTAGGTTTCGGAATGACCACTGTGCTTTTGAATGTTCACAACGCGGGTTTTTACCCGTTGGACAGCATGATTCTCGCTATGGGGCTTTCCTACGGTGGTTTGGCTCAGGTGATTGCGGGGGTTATGCAGTATCGTAAGGGTAACACGTTTGGGACAACGGCTTTCTGTTCGTATGGCTTGTTTTGGTGGTCGCTCGTTGCTCTAATCATTATGCCCACAGTTACTTTTGTCACAGTTGAAGCTCCGACTAGTACAGCTATGGCTGCATATTTCTTCATGTGGGGGCTTTTCACGGCAATAATGTTCTTTGGAACATTAAAAGCAAACCGCGCCTTACAATTCGTGTTCGCAAGCTTGACAATACTATTTTTCCTGCTGACAGCCAGAGACCTGACGGGAAACGCGACATTAGGCATGATAGCTGGCTATGAGGGCATCATCTGCGGCTTAAGCGCGTTTTACCTAGCCTTAGCAGAAGTGTTGAACGAAGCCCACGGGAAAACCATTCTACCCATATGCCCAACGAGCAAATGAAAGTAAAATCAACCGCCATCCAAACTTTTCTTTTTAAACACACAAAATCTCAGTCAAGAAAGCCGGGTTTTTCTCAAAAACCGACTTTGTCATCGCAACATTCGATTCTGAGGGAAAAGATTTTATTTTAGCGATCTATTTTCCATAAGCTCTAAAATAGAGTTGTAAAACTATGTCAAAACAGATTAAATGGGTGAAAAAAGACCCAGACAAACTGGTATTTTGGCCGACTGAAGAAATGAAGAAAAGAGCTTGGGTAAGCGACGAGTCGATCTATAAAGAAGCAGCTGAAGATCCAGTAGCCTTCTGGGCCGAAAAAGCGAAAGAAGGATTGGACTGGTTTGAACCGTGGACAGAAGTCTACCAATGGAACCCGCCTTTCTACAAATGGTTTGTCAACGGAAAAACTAATGCCTCCTACAACGCTGTAGACCGCCACGTCAAAACTTGGCGAAAGAACAAGGCAGCAATCATCTGGGAGCCTGAGCCACCGAACGAACCTCACAGAGTTCTTACGTATAATGACCTTTACCGTGAAGTCAACAAATTCGCCAATGTGCTCAAAAGTTTAGGAGTGAAAAAAGGCGACCGTGTGGGCATATATCTTCCCATGATTCCTGAAGTGCAAATTGCCATGCTTGCCTGCTCCAGAATAGGAGCAATCCACAGCGTTGTCTTCTCGGCTTTTAGCGGCGAATCATTGCGCAGTAGAATGCAGGACGCTGAGGCAAAAGTACTCGTGACCGCTGACGGCTATTACAGGCGAGGCAAAGTAATCAACCTCAAAGCAAACGCAGACATAGGTGCCCAAGATACTGAGATTGAGAAGGTTGTTGTGGTTAAACGTACAGACAACGAAGTAGCCATGAAAGATGGTCGAGATTTCTGGTGGCACGATTTGATGGAGAAGGCGTCGCTTAACTGCGAACCTGAACATATGGACAGCGAGGACATGCTTTTCACTCTCTACACAAGCGGCACTACTGGAAAGCCTAAAGGCATAGTTCACCACACAGGCGGTTACTTGACAGTTGCTCTTTGGACTTCTAAATGGGACTTTGATCTTCACGACGACGATATATTTTGGTGCACAGCTGACATAGGGTGGATTACAGGTCACACTTACGCTTGTTATGGACCTTTACTTAACGGTGCAACCATATTAATCTATGAAGGTTCCTTAGATTATCCAGAAGTCGATAGATGGTGGGAAATCGTAGAGAAATACGGTGTCACCATATTCTACACTGCGCCGACAGCTATACGCATGATGCTGAGATGGGGTGAAGAATGGCCTAAAAAACATGACTTAAGTAGCATACGCCTCTTGGGCACGGTGGGTGAACCCATTAACTTGGACGCGTGGATGTGGTATTTCAAGCATATCGGCGGAGAAAGATGCCCAGTTATAGATACATGGTGGCAAACCGAAACAGGTGCCACCCTCATTAACTCGTTACCTGGCATAGGACCTTTCATTCCCACGGTTGCCGGTAGAAGTTTTCCAGGCACGACGCATGATATTTTGGACGAGACGGGAAAACCTGTAAAAATGGGTGAAGGCGGATACTTGGTTCAAAAAAGTCCCTTTGCACCAGGCATGCTCAGAGGAGTATACAAAGATCCTGAAAGATACAAGAATCAGTATTGGAGCATTTACGGCGAGAAAATCTATTACACCAGCGACGGCGCGATATGGTGGGATGAGATGGGTAACATTCGCTTAACTGGCAGGGTCGACGATGTGATGAAAGTAGCAGGCCACAGATTATCAACTGCTGAAGTAGAAAACGCGTTGACATTGCATCCAAGCGTCGCTGAATGCGCGGTGGTTGCGTCGCCTCACGACGTGAAAGGCGAAGTTCCAGTGGCCTTTGTGGTTTTAAAAGAAGGCGTAACCGCCACTCCGGAACTTGAAGGCGAACTGACCAAGCAAGTAGTCAAAGTCATAGGGCCCACAGCAAAACCAGAAAAAATAGTGCTCACAGACGCGTTGCCCAAAACTAGAAGCGGAAAAATAATGCGAAGAATATTGAAGGCGCTAGTGAAAGGCGAAACAGTGGGCGATACTACTACTTTAATGAACCCAGAAACAGTAGAAGAACTGAAACAGAAAGTTGGATATTCCTAAACAACAACGCCTATGGACAGCCGTTCTGAACCGTCAACTTTTCCTTTTTCTTTTGCGATCTGAGATACCGCGATGTTTTTCCACATACTGTTGACAACAGAATGTGATTTACAGTGCAAATACTGTTTCGGCAAATCTTGTGATGACATCGACTCAGACTTTCCATTCAAAATAGATTACTCGTTGCCAAAGAAAATAGACTACAGCTTGGATGCTTTAGCAGCGTTCTGCAAACAAGATCCTGACTGTGTTTTAAGCTTCTACGGCGGCGAACCTTTGCTGCGCCTAGAAGAGCTGAGAATGATAATTGACCATGTGGACGCCAAACATTTTCTCATTCAGACAAATGGTCTGCAGTTAAACAAACTTGAACCCGAATACGTCAACCGCCTTCACGCTATCTTGGTGTCGATTGATGGCTGCGAAGCGTTAACTGATTATTATCGAGGAACTGGCGTGTATCGCAGGATTATAAACAATCTAAAAACCATTAAACGCAACGGTTTTCGAGGAGAAATAATTGCCCGCATGACAGTGATGGAAGAAACAGACATAGCCAAAGAGGTGAAATGGCTACTGCAAAACGAGGACTTCTGTTTCTCGTCGGTGCATTGGCAGCTAGACGCTGGGTTCTGGAAAAACGACTTCGAAAAAAGGCCGTTCGATAAATGGGTGAAAGAGAGCTATAACCCTGGAGTCCGCCGTCTCGTGAAGTTCTGGGTTGACGAAATGGAGAAAAACGGCAAAGTGATTAGACTTTATCCTTTCGTAGGACTGATGCATTCAATCCTACGCAATGAAACAAGCCTACTGCGTTGCGGCTCTGGATGGATTAATTACAGCGTTTTAACCAACGGCGCCATTGCGCCTTGCCCAGCTATGAGCGGGATGGAAGATTTCTATTTAGGACACATTTCGACAGCAAGCCCTCTGAAACTGAAAAAAATCTTTGTTTCGAAGCCTTGTACAGAATGCGAAATCGTAGATGACTGCGGCGGGCGTTGCTTGTATGCCAACATCACAAAACGTTGGAGTGCAGAGGCTTACTCTCTGGTATGTGATACGGTGGAAAATCTTGTTTTTTCAATAAAGCGTGAAGTGCCTAGAGTTGAAAAGCTGATTGCCCAACAAAAAATTGAACGTGCTGATTTTAACCATCTGAAGTATAACGGATGTGAAATAATCCCTTAGTTTTTGTTGCATCCGTTGATTGCTTTTCATTTCGGTTTTCTGAAGAAGGCAAAGGCGTCCTTTTGAAGCAGGTATTCAAACCCGGTTTCCAGCAGCAAAGCGGCAGCATCCTGGGTAAATTCTCTTTTTAGGCTTTGTTCTAGCGACTCTTTGAAGTATGCGCCTGACGTCACCGCCAGTTGTGGAAACAGCCCTCCCCCTTCTGCCATGCCCTACGACTCGGTTTCAGACGTGGCACATCCAGCTTAAGCGTCTTCGCTTTTTTTGGCTCTCGTTTCCTTCAGAATTTCCAGCATTTTCTCAATTTCATCCACACGATGCTTAATTTCCTCCCAACCCTCATACTCGCGGAAAAGCTCCCGGTATTTCCAAGTAGCTGTGAAAACCAGTCGTATGCGTTCCAAATCCTCTTTTGACAGCTCAGGCGTTTCGCAGAGCTGGTTGAAGGGGTCAACGTAACAGGGATCCGACGTCAGACGACCAAAAATTTTGGCTAACAGTGCAATTGTGAATGTGACAGAAAAAACAGGCACAATCACAATTAACCAGAAACAGGAGCAGAGATAAGAAGAGGGCTTCGTTGTAGCCGCTTTTTGGGCATATGGGGCTCCAGACTTTCGTAGATGGGTAGTCGCTGTCAGCATTTTTCACGATGATAAGGAGAGTGTTTCGAACTTGCGAGTAAGTTGGGTCTCCAGTTCGAGGATCCAGCCGCCCACTGCGCACTCTGTTTTCAAATGTTGACGTTCACGAAAAAATTTTGAACATGAACATTTAAAAAGCGGCTTAAGGCTTACCCAGACTAGTGCCTAAAATCTTGACTAGCCGAGGCGCCCCAGAGTTTTTGTGTCTAGGAGCCTTTAGCCTCTCGAGGTTCAGGTTTTCATACGCGTCTGCTCCTGCCCCTCTAATCCTGAAATGGGCAAGGTAACATTTCTTCATGACGCCGGTGTATATTCTCACCATCCAGTTAAGCCGCCTCACCTCGCCTCGCCTAGATTAATCTCTGATAAGTAGCGTGTCTGGGTGGGCGGTCAAGGGGTGCGTTGGTGCTTGACGTATTCTTTTAGGATCGTTGCTCGAGGGATGGTTTTGTGGCAGCTGGGGCGCATCGGTCTTGGTCCTCTTTGATTTGAACCTCGCTTGAAAACGCGCCTCTCAAGTATGGGTGAAAAACCAACTCTCCACAGGTGCAAGCTATTTTGACGAAATCGTTTTTGCCTCGCCCACTACGAAATCCCCAGCTGATGCCCTCCTCCAAACCTTCATGGTAGCCCTCATCGTAGCCTTCACAATATCCTTCTTGAAAACCTGCTCTCCGCGTCTCTTCGGTTTTTCGGTTCATCATTCATCGCCCCGCCAAGTTCTGGTTACACGTAGCTTTCCTGAAGCAGCATCTCTATTTCAGCATAGTTTTTCTGTCTGGCTAAACGTTGGATGTGGCCGAGTCTTCTGATCAGTTCCTCTTTGTGGCTCTTCTTGTTTGCTTGGTGAAGTGCAAGTGGGACATTGTCTGCTTCATCCTGCTTT
>JBKHJI010000014.1:0-28481 GCA_046538175.1 Bathyarchaeia archaeon
GCCTAGCATGGCTGCGATGACGCCTACGAGGAGAGCTAATAGGGGTAGGAAGACTAGTTCGAATATGTTCGTTGAAGTTCACCATGCTTTGTAGATTGTCAAAGATTATAGTCACTTGTTAATAATAGTAGCGCTGGTTTCGATGACAACTTTTATTTGCCAGCCGTATTATGTAGCCATACCACAAGTGGAACCATAGTTGACTAATTCGGATAAGAAGCGAACTTCGCTGGAGCGTTTTCGACTCAAAAAAGTATTGGATACGCTATCTCGCAAGGAAGGCCGTGGAACAGAGCTTGTCAGCCTTTATGTTCCTCCTGGGAAGCAGATCAGCGAGGTTCTTACGACGTTGAGACAAGAGTATGGGACCGCTGTAAACATCAAGTCTGACACGACGAGAAGCAATGTTCAAGACGCCATTACTAAGGTTCAGCAGCGGTTGAAATTGTTTAAGAAGGTGCCTAGAAACGGATTGGTGATTTTTAGCGGGGCTATACCGCAGAATGGTCCAGGCAGTGAACGAAATGAGACTTATGTTTTGACTCCGCCGGAGCCTATAACCATAAACTTGTACCGCTGCGATTCACGGTTTCACGCCGAGTATTTGCAGGAAATGTTGAGGGAAAAAGAGACTTTTGGGATTTTGATGTTGGATTCCAGCGACGCTACGTTCGCGGTTTTGCAGGGTAGACGTTTGGAAATCATCAAAGAGGTTTCTTCAGGAGTGCCAGGTAAGATGCGTGCCGGGGGACAGTCCGCGAGACGTTTTGAACGTCAGAGAGAAGCCAAACTGTTAGAGTTTTTTAACCGCGTGGGCGAGTATGTCGACGATGTTTTTCTGGGGCTAGAGAATTTGAAAGGTATTATTGTTGCAGGTCCTGGGCCAATTAAGTATGATTTTCAAAAGGGTGATTATATTCACTATCAACTGAAAGATAAAGTGGTCGCCACTATCGATACCGCTTATACCGGCGAGCAGGGTGTGAAAGAGGTCGTGGAGAAGGCGCCGGAGATTATGAGGCAAGTTCGCTACGTAGAGGAGAAGAAGCTGATGCAAGATTTTCTCTACGAAGTGGGCCACGACACTGGGGTGGCCACTTACGGAGAAGATGATGTGAGAAGGGCTTTGAAGATGGGCGCAGTGAAAACTTTGCTGTTGTCAGAGGCTCTGGACGTAGCTCGGGTGACGTTGAAATGCGCCGCTTGTGATTACAGCAAGAAGGAGACTTTGAAGAGTCGAGATGTAGAAGTTTTTCGGCAAAGCATCGCAAATCAGCCGTGCCCCAAATGTAAATCGCCGTCTTTAACTGCAGACGAGGTGGAAGACATCGTGGAAGATTTGGCTAGACTGGCGGAACAGTCAGATGCAACTGTAGAAATTGTTTCTACAGATACCGAAGAAGGACAAATGTTGAAGAATGCGTTCGGCGGAATAGCCGCTGTATTGCGTTTCAAACTGTGAAATGATGATTGGGTGGCTGTCGGCAGGTAACAAAACATATAAAGTATGCAAGAGAATATATTGAATATGCAGCCGGCCAAAGATGCGCCTCAAACAAAGAACAAAAAAGAACATGTGCGGCGTACCACTATTATTCTCGATGAAGGCGAACGCAAATATATAGACGATCTCATCCAAGAAGGAAAAGAACCAGGCATAAAACAACTCGTCTCGAAGATGCTGGACGTCTACAGAAGCATGATGATCTACGACTGGAAATATCCCGGCGAGTACTATGCCGGCATCAGCCGCGTAGCCTTCATCAATATAGAATTCGTAAACGTTCTGCTTCAACACATCCCAGCTGACCATCATCATGAAATAGGTAGAAAAGCCGGTGAAGCCGCCAGAATCAGCATGGAAGCCACATTGAACCTCAACTCTGCTGACGAAGAGAAATGGCCAGAAGTCTTTAAACGCCTCCGCATCCAAGGCTTGGGAGACTTTTACCAAAAAGACAAATACATAATCATCAAAGCTCCATACGTCAACTATCCAGAAGTTCAACGCGGATACCTCGAAACACTTCTAGACACAAAACTTGAAGCCCGCACTACGAGCTCGCCCTACGTTTATGAAATCATCGCCTAAGATCCTATTTTGTGAAAAAAGAGGCAGTTTCATAATGTTTTTCGAAGGCAAGTAGGGTAATCGTTTATTTGAATGTGTTGTTGCGTTTGGAATGACGTGAAATAGATTATTGATCTTGATTTGGACTTCATACGTATTAAATACCACTTATTGGAATGGTTAGAGAAGAGGTGTAAACGGATTTGCCAAAAATATTTAGCGCAAAGAAAGGCATTTCGCCTATATTAGCCACACTCTTGTTAGTGGTCATAGCGGTCGCAGCCATAGTTGTTACATACGCTTGGGTGATGACGTATATGAGCGCAACGACGGGGCAGGCAGGCGTACTTCTTTCTCACGATGCCGTATCTTGGCCGAATAGCACAACAATAGTGCTCTACGTAAGAAATACTGGTACATCAGATGCTGTGATTGGCGCAGTTTACATTGGCACTTCAGCGACTAACCTTGTAAACCAGACAAGCGTAACGTATAATCCTTCAAACATAGTTACCTCTAACGGAGGAGTAATCAGCATAACAATCACCTACAGTTGGACAAGTGGAACAACCTACTACTTCAAAGTGGCTCCCAAAGTCGGAGCACCATTAGAATTCAACATCAAGCCTTCCTAAGCTTTTCTCAACTGTAAAAAACACTAACCCGCCAACTATCGCTTTCGAATAAAGGATTTCACAGTGAGTGGTCTGACAGCGAAAAAAGCTGTCCAGTCAAACCTTTTTTTTATTACTTTCCTCTTGTTAAAATAGGCATTAGCAAAACTAGGTGACAAAGATGGAAGGATTCCTATCTTGGACCCGCGTTATTCTTTCTTTGGTTTTTTTAGGTTACGCTTCATGGAGTGATTTTAAGACACGTGAGGTAAGCAATAATGTTTGGATTGTTTTTGCTCCTGCGGCTTTTTTGTTGACTTTTACTCAGTTTTTGTTTTTTCCACCTATGGTAGACACGTTTCAGTCGATGATTAGCTATGGTATTTCTTTCGCAGTCACCTCTGTCTTCTCGATAGTTCTCTTTTATGTTGGAGCGTTTGGGGGGGCAGATGCAAAAGCATTGATGTGTATCGCCTTAGCATTTCCTTTGCCTCTCGGCTTTTTTGAGCCGTTGTCGAGGTTTGTCTCTCCAATTTTTCCCATAACCGTGTTTAGTAACGGTGTGGTCCTAGCAGCTTTCACCGCGTTCTACGCTGTTCTTCGTAACCTCTCGTGGAAGCAGAGAACTGGCCAGAAACTGTTTGAGGGCCATGAAAATGAAAGATTTGTACGCAAAGCTTTGGCTCTCTTATGTGGCTACAAGGTTACCCTCTCTAATCTGAAAGACTCGTTCTTGTTTCCCCTCGAGGATTTTCAGACTACGCCTCAAGGAGAGACAATGAACCATTTGTTGCTATTTCCGAAAGACGAGGACCGCGAAGAAATTGTTGAAAGGCTTGTAACCGCCGAGCGCGAAGGAAAGCTGCAAAACTTGGTTTGGGCTACTCCTGGTTTGCCGATGCTGATCTTCATTACTTTAGGTTTAGTAATGGCATTTGCAGTCGGAGACCTCGTGTGGATCGTGATAAGTCAAGCTTTCTAATCAGCGTAGCATTCATGCTGCTGACAATTTTTTCCTTATCTGTTTAAGCTGTATGCTGAAATGGCGTTTCGTTTCTGATCCTTCCACTTATGGCGTTAAAAAACACGGCGATGAAAGGTATATTCTGCCAATAACTATCCGTGCCTATACGTGGTGGAGATGGCGGACATTTTCTCTTTTGGAGATTTCACGGGGGTTTTATTGTTTCTAGTCTGCAAGGGGAGACTATAATTTCTCAATTTGTGCGAATTCGTCGGAAGAGGCTACCGTGAGGTTTAGCGATTTGCCAATTGTGTTTTTCAATTTTAAGAAGTGCTTGTCGTTGGAGATGAGAGATAGTAAGGGTATGTTGTATAAGTGAACTATGTCGTGGGCGGTTGCGTAGTGATAAGCGTCAAAGGCTCTTAAACCTAGTTTGAGCGAGTGGGTCAATGCGTGGGAGAGAATTGTGGGCATGAAGACGCTTCTCTCTCTTATTGGTATTTTGGCATCGCCTGGCACATGAAAAAAGTTCAAGCCACATCTGTTCGTGATGTGATAAGTTATTAACATGGCTATCTCACTGGATGATAGGTTTTGAAGTTTTTTCCTAATTTTGAGGGGCATTAACTCTGTTGGAAACTGGCTTAGCCTTGTGGAGATCACGCCGGCAATTTCGACTAAGCTAAGTGGTGAAGTGTAGCCTTCATAGTCAACACCTAACTTGCTGTAAATTTTCTTCGAAGATTCGAAAAATATATCTTCAGGCATAAAGGCGGCAATGAGGACGTTGGTGTCTATGTACACCTTTTTCATGCTGTCACCACGCTGAGAGGTGGATGAGGCTTAGCCTATCTCTCTTCTCTGCTCTTCAATTAGCTCCACCGAGGTTTTGCGCGCGCTAAAAATTGTCTTACATAGCTCTGAGAACTCTTTTTCGTCGAGAGCCTCTGTTACATCAGCGATTTTCTTGTCTTGAAAGAGCAGTCCTTGGTAGGTAAGCAGTTCTTTTCTCTCTTCTAAGTGTTCAGTGATGATGGTTCTTAAGGCCTCGCTTTTGTTAGCATATTTTCCCAACCTTACTAAAAGTTCGATCTTTTCTAGAACCTCCTTGGGAATCCTTATTGGCACAATTTTGTTCATTTTTTCCACGATATGGTATTACAAAGCTTATACGTATAAACTTTGTGTTTATATATCACTGGGTATTACCAATGCTTGCTTTCATAACGGTTAGTCTAATTGTTGCATCAGGGAGTCCTGCACGAATTAACATCGCCTTGTTACAATCGCAGCCGATTCAGAATAGAAGAATAAAGCGAAGGGAATCTTGTTTATAACCATGGCTTGTTGATCGAGGAGCTTTGTGTAACATTAAGGAAAGGTGCATTTTGTGAAAATGAGGAGAGGATAGGCTTGATAGAGTTTTTATGGTTTATAGACACACAACGAAACAAGAGATATGTTTTCTCCCTAATCTGTGGATCCAATTGTTTCATGAAGCAAGAGGTTGAGAGGAGCGGGATTGGGTGTAAGAGAGAGACAAAGAAACGTTTGTTGTATTTCCGAAAGATGAGGACTGAGAAGAAATTGTTGAGAGGTTTCTAAACGCTGAAAGAGAAGGAAAACTGCAAAAGACGGTTTGGGCCACTCATGGTTTACCGATGTTAATCTTCATCACAATAGGGTTAGCCCTTGCCTTCACGATCGGTGACATTGTCTGTATAGTGTTTAGCCAAATTTTGGCGACAAAATAATGCTCTGTCAAATCTATATCATGAAGAATGCTACGAAGGGCACGTTTTGTGCAAAGGAATCACCCTCAAAAAACCCGTAGAGCAGAAGATAAGTGCCTTGAACCGTATCGTCCGGGAAAAACGCACTGGGAAGACTTTGCCTCTGGAATCCCCCTCTCACGCTAGAAGCAAGAACAATCAACGCTGTTGAGCCATGTGGAATCGTTGTCGTCGTATATGGAGACAAGATTCCACTGGAAGAAACATCAACGACATAGAATCTTTTCCATTGGTTCATAGAAGCTGAATCAGAAGTTACCCAAAGATGTGTATAGGCAGTGATTGTCATACTCCTTTTGTACGCATCAAGATTAGTTAACCTAATACCGAACGCTACATCCGTGTCGTTAGGAACTTCAAAGCTTTGGATGCCCTCCGGATAATTATACAGTTTGGTCGCAGTTGAATATGTATAATATCTAAAATCATAGAAACTGTAGATCATGGGGCCGACCCCGCCTAGAGCTATTAGTTCGCCTAGCACATCAAACAAATCGAATCGTCTTACGCTGACCAGGTTTCCTCTTGCTGTTACAAACCAAGAAGTAAAATTGTCCTCAGAGCTTACACCTGAAATTGTTACTTCAATCTGTAGATTTTCGGTGTCTCCAGGGTTTAGGGCTACGGTTAGGTTGTCGATAAAACTGTAGCCTATTAACTCATCTTGTCTTTCAGCTTCAATCCAAAATCTGACTAATTGAGCAGTGACTGAACCCTCATTTGTGAGCTTGACCGAGACAATAACAGTGTTTTCGGAAACTGAATAGTTGGCATTTGTTGCAGTTACCATTTCATTTAACCGGTCAAGCTCCCCTTGCTTGCTTTCTATCACGTTCTGGTTGTACAACGTGTTTTGAGAGAGGGTCCATAGAAAAACACCGGAGGACAAAACCATAACCACTAGCACCATAAATATTGTTCCAACGACTGAGGAGAATCCTTTTGGATCAGCTATTAACTTCCTAACCATTCTTCTAAGCGACAAACGTGTAATCAAAGTTAGACCCCCTTCCTGTTACAATTCTAACTGAGTAGCTTCTGCCAGAAACGAGACTGATTTGGGATAACACCAGGTATCCCCCTTCACCAATGTTTAGGCTTTGAGTGGACGTTTGATTCAAATACTTTAGGTCAAATTCGGATTGAGAAAACATTCTGTACCATGTGGCATTTCTGACATAAACTGCTTGTATGCTTACTTCGTTTATAGTGCCGCAGTTAATGAGGTAAATCCATAACTCACTGTTACCTGAAGAGTAGAAAACATGTTCAAAAGCCAATCTTTCTTTAAGCTTGGCAATGTCAGCGCTTATAGCGTCGCCATATTGCGTATTATACGAATCGCTTCTATTTTGAGCCCACACAAGAACTACAAAACTGATCGCAATAACTGCGCCGGTGAGAATTACATTTGAGATGGCAGCACTAAGCGCGCGCTTGTTACGAAAGAGTTTAACAACTTTTTTCAAATACGTATCCTCGCATTTTCGACGTTAATCCATAATTTATATGAACGTATTAACTATTAAATCTTACTATTTACTAAGCGTGGCTGATCAGAACAATCGCCGCTCTCAGTAGAACACTAAGCCTCCTAGAAATTAATCAGTGACGGAGTCAACCTGGCCGCGACAATGGCGATTATCGTTAGCAGGGCTGCATGTTTAAAGCCTGCAGCTATTGATTCTTCGCTTATTTTTCCTCCGACGATCCCGATTAAATAGCTGTGGATAATGACAGAGGTGGAGAAAATAACTAGTAAGGTATCCAAGTCTACCGCGCTGGCTGGTCCACCCGTGCCTACGAGGCCAACTGTTTGTGTCGTAAACGTGAGCATCATAATCGTAGTGGCCACTAACATGAGAGCTGCAAAGTACGGTAGTATTATGTAAGGTTTAACCGCCATCTTCTTTTCTCGTTCTACTTCTTGTGTTGTGGTGCCAAATTTCGCAAGCGACTCGATCATTGCGACTGTACCGCCCCCTACGTCAATCGCTTCCACCAATAGAAACATTATGATCTGCGTCGTCCAACTCTTAGTTTGTCTAACAAAGTCCATGAAGACTTTTCTCAAGGAAACACCCCAAGAAAGTTCTGCCGTAATCTTCTTCAAAGGCTTGCTGAAACTGCCGTAATCTCGATCGGAAAGCGTTTCAATACATTTTTCTGGAGCTAGACCGGTCTTCCTCGTTTCAGTAAGATCTTGAAGAAAAAGAGTTACTCCTCGCTCAGTGCTTGCTTTCTCTCCTGCGAGTCTTCCCCTGATAATTGCAGGGGGCCCAGCTGAGATAACTAAGGCTATAGAAACAGCCAACGGTAGATCAACAGGGCCTGATAACGGTACGAGTGGAGAGATAGGCAAAAAGCCCAAAAAGTCTGTCAAGATTAGGAAAACAGCTCCAGCTATTGCCCAGCAAATACCATAAGCTTTGTAGGGTATCCAGTCTGTAATCGGCGTCTTCGGCTGCATATTATGAGCAAGATATATGAACACAAACGCAAGTAACGGCGTAAACACGAATGTGTACAGAATCACTCCAGAATAAATAGAGATTCCTGTGCTATAAATTGATTCGACGCTAAACAGTATATAGAAACACATAGACATCAAAACCATAGTGATAACGAACGCCTCCAGAAGCATGCCCAACCTTTCCGCGGCCATTTTCACTCTTGAAGCCCTGATTTTAAAAAGTTCTGCCGCTTTTGTTTCAAGGAAACTAATGATATCCCCTCCTATGATCACTGTGGAGGCATATCCTCCCACGAACTCTCGATAGATATCTAACGGGTTTATTTTGGCAGATTTTCGCATTGCAGTTAATGGATCCACACCGAAAATCTCCACATCTCGAATCAGATTGCGCGCTTCACGACTCGTCGCAGCCATTAACTCCGCTTCACCCAGCCGTCTAAAACTCGTGTACGGGGCGATCCCCCCCGACGCCATAACAGCAACGTAAGTCGCTGCGAACGGCATCTCCATTTCCAATTGTGAAGCTCGTTCTCCAGCCTTGGATATTGGAACTAACATAAAACAGATCATCACAAACAAAGGCGTAGGCACTAAGAAAATGAGAGGAATAAACCGGAAAAAATAGAGAAGCACAATGGCAATTATAGTTACAGGGAGAGTTAAGAGAGATATGAAGAGCATTAAGGATATATACGTTTCAGGATATATCCTCATGTCTGCCCGTTGAAGATACTCCTCAAATCCAAAGATTTTTTTCAAAAATCCTCGAGCCTTCGATCCGAAAAACCGGAATGAAAGCCCTTCAAGAGTGTCTAGCAGTGGCAATTTCCTCTACTCCTCCTATGGAAATCCTTTCATAGACTTCTTTGGGTCTAGCATGATACTCTGCAATTATTGCCGCAACATCAGCATAACTCCTGATACTCTGTTTTCTCATCCAATGCAACACATTTCTACGCTGCTCAATCTCTTTTTCAAGTTCCTTCTTGTTCAGGCCAGTATGTTCCGATATATGATCCCCCATAATCCCTTCATTCACTGAAGACACATAATCATCTTTCAGAGGCCTCCATTTGAAAACCCTCCTATAGTCTTCGTAATCGGCAACTTCATTTACCTCCATGATCCTCCTGAAAGATCTTGTTTCTCCACCCTTTTCAAGATGGACTCGCTGGATTGACAAAATAATGTTCATCAAAGGAATGTATGCAGGCGCGATGTTCATGGGTTTTTGGGTGAGACGTTTAACTGCAGAGTTAACATCTTCTGCGTGCATCGTGCTCATGCCTCCGTGACCCGTAGCCATTGCTTGAAACAAGACATATGCTTCGTTGCCTCGAATCTCTCCTACTGCAAGAATATCAGGCCTATGCCTCATCGCAGTCTTGACTAGATCGAAAAGCGTTACCTCTCCTGACAGGTTTTCACCAAGCCCGTAACTCCTTCTCGCGATCAATGAAACCCAGTTTTCATGTGAAAGATTCAGTTCAGCAGTTTCTTCGATAGTGATTATTTTGCTTCCTGGCTTAATGAGGCAGGCAAGAGCGTTTAACGCTGTTGTTTTTCCAGCTGCGGTTCCGCCTAGAACCATAATCGACGCTCTGTTCTCCAAACACAGCCAGAAATAAGCTGCCATCTCTTCAGAAAACGTCCCAAGGTTGATTAAGTCGATAACAGAATATGGATCCTCTCTAAATTTCCTTATAGTAAAAGCTGTACCGAACGGTGTGACTTCGCGTCGATAACACACCGCAAGCCTATGTTTCCCAGGAAGGGAGGCGTCAATTATAGGAAATGCAGAGCTGACATGTTTCCCAGCCATGTGAACCAGCTTAACTACGGTATTGTCTAATTCCACATCGTCTTGAAAGCACATATTGGATTCAATGCTTTCGTATTTTCGATGCCAAATGTAAACTGGTTTTCTAACACCGTCACACGATATGTCTTCAATGTTGGGATCTCTCATTAGCGGATCGATTCTTCCAAAACCGACAAGGTCCCTTTCCGCATGATAGAGTATTTTGTACCAAGAAACGTCTGGTAACCACCCCAGACTAATACGATATTTATCAACAATCTGTTTCGCTTCTACGGCAAAAAATTTTCTAGGATCCTCGATTTCCTCTTTAGGAGACTCGATCTCGGCCAGCAAAATGTCTAAAACACGATTATAAATTCCCCTTTCTAACGAATCCAACTGCAACTCATCAAGTATATATTTATACTCGCCAGTCTTCGGGTTCTTCACTATAGCAGCGTGTGCAAAAGGTTCGTATAACGGGTATCTTTCGGCAATTTCAAAACCTTTCGGAACTGGTTTTGGCGCTACAGAAGGGATAAACATCTCTTTAAGAGGTTTACGAATCTTTGGTAATTTGATTTTTTTAAGAGATCTTCTTATGATATCGGACGTTTTCTTTAACCGCTGCAACGTCTCTTCTCCTATCAAGATAGACACGCCACAAAGTATTAAATATTACGTCTTGCTAAATTATACTTCAACTCAACGGCAAGACCAAACATCACACCCAAAGCCGCCTCTAATAAAAAGAGAAATCAGAGAATCTAAAAGATGCAGAGAAAGTTAGATCAATTAGAAAAAAGATGATAGGTGAGCCAAAATGCTATCTTCGCCCTTTTTCCGTGAAACTTTTGAAGTTTAGCCCTTTAGCTCCTGCAATTTGTTTTTCAGAGGTTGAACTATTTTGAAGAGGTCTTCTACTATACCGTAGTCGGCTACTCCGAAGATGGGTGCGTTTGCGTCTTTGTTCACTGCGATGATAAGGTCTGCGTTTTTCATTCCGAGGACGTGTTGAAAAGCGCCGCTTATTCCTAGCGCGATGTAGAGTTTTGGTTTAACTGTTTTGCCTGAGCTGCCTACTTGGCGGTCGTCGGGGAGCCATCCTTTATCTACTATGGGGCGTGAGCATGCTAAGGCGCCTCCGAGGGTTTTAGCTAACTCTTCTACTTGAGGGATTTCGCTTTCGTCTTTTATTCCTCGTCCGATTCCTATGAGCACGTCTGCGGCTGTGATGTCCACCCCGCCTGGAGGGGGCAGAACATATTCGATGAAGCGTTTCTCGGTTATCTCTTCAGAAAGCGGAGATGCCACTTCGACGATTTCGCCGTTTACCGAAGCCGGTTTTTCTGCTTGGAAAGCTGCTTGACGAATAGTAACAATGTAACTTTCTGCTTTACGCAGCGTAGCGTTAGCGTTTACTTTGCCGCCGTACATTTGCCGAGTTACTGTTAGTGTTTCATTTTCGAGGTTTAAATCTATGCAGTCGGTTGCTAGGGGAATGTTTAACGAGGCGGCGAGGCTTGGCGCTAGATCTACACCGAAGGAAGTGTGTCCGATTAAGGTTAATAGTGGTTTGCGTTCTTTGATCAGGTTGGAGAGTGTTTTCTGATAGGTCTCTGAGTTGAAGTTTTCCAGTTGGGCGTCGTCGATTAGTAGAACCTTTTTTGTGTATTCTGCAAGGGTTTTTGCGTGTTCTTTGACGTTTTTTCCTAACAGCACCGCAGTCAGTTCACTATTCGTTTTTTCGGCTAATTCTCTGCCTTTAGTCAACATTTCAAACGTTATTTCTCTAATCTGGCTTTGCCTCTGCTCGGCTAAAACAAAGATTTCCCTCATTTTACACGATCCCCTTCGCTTTGAGTAGTTCAGCAATCATTGTAGCTATTTCTTCTGGGCTGCCTTTCAGAAATTCTGCTTGTTTCTCTAAGGGCGGCACATACATTTTTTCTATTTTTATCCAAGAGCCAAGTTCGCCTATTTCATCTTCGCTCAAGCCTAATTCGGCTAAGCCGAGGACTTGGACTTCTTTTTGCATTGCTTTTCGGATTCCCATGATGGAGACGTAGCGGGGTTCGTTGATTCCTGTTTGGATGGTGAGCACGGCTGGAAGTTTTACTTCAATGATTTCCTCTAGGCCGCCTTCCAGTTCTCGGTTAACTTTGGCTACGTCGCCGTTGAATTCGATTTTTTTGACCATGGTAGCGTGTGAGATTCCGAGAAGCTCAGCGAGAATTGGTCCTGTTGCGGTGTAGCCGTCGTCGCCGGCCAACGCTCCCGTTAATATTATGTTGAAGGGCAGGTCTTTGATGGCTTTGTGAAGTATTTTGGCAGTGGCGTAGCTGTCGGAACCTTGAAACTTTGTGTCTGTTAGCCGTATTGCGTTGTCTGCTCCTCGCGCTAGGCACTTTCGTAAAGTGCTGTCGGCGTCTTCGGAGCCAATTGTTATGGCGGTCACTGTGCCTCCTAATTTTTCTTTTATTTGCACTGCTTCTTCGAGGGCATAGTCGTCCCATTCGTTGATGTCGTAAACTAGTCCGGTTTTTTCTATGGATTTTCCGGCTGAGTCGATTTTTATGTCTGCTTCGGCTGTTTCTGGAACGTGTTTTACACAAACAATTATTTCCATTTTGTTTTTTTCTCCTACTAGGCGGCTAATTTTTGTTTTAGTTTGTTACGTTCTTCAGTAGAGAGGGGGCCGAATTTTTTAATTCTTTCTGTAAACATGCTGAACAATTCTGCTGCTTTTTTGTACACTGGTAATGGAACGTAGCTGTATCGGACTCTCATGCTTTTTATGCCGTACTCGGTTAAGGAGCGGTTTATTTCGATCATTCTTTTCTTGGTGAAATGTTCATCAATTTCCTCTTGGCCTTCAATGACTAGCACTCCGTCTGCTCCGTAGGCGAAAGCGTGAAGCAAATGTTTTAAGCCCAAAATGGCTGTGGATGGAACGGCTACTATTCGAATGTTTTCGGGATAGTTGACGCGGTCAAGTCCTAGAAAATCCATTCCGGTGTATCCGACGTTTTTGTCTACGAAGGCAACTATCCTAACTTCGTCTGGTGTCTTGTCGGCGAGGACCCCTTTCAAGTTGGCAATGATTTGCTTAATTGTCGAATTCTTGAAGTCTATGGCTTCCTTTGGACAGATTGGGATGCATGCGCCGCATCCGATGCAGATGAAAGGGTTGATCTTGGCTTTCCCGGCTTCCAACGTTATGGCGTTAACAGGACAAACTGGAACGCATTCGCCGCAGCCGTCGCACAACTCTGTGATCACTACGGCCTTTTCGGGGCTCGTAGTTATCTGTTCTCCTTTTAGGAATAGAGCGGCTTTCGAAGCCGCTGCCAACGCGTCCGAGACCGTGTCGCGAACATCTTTGGGACTCAAGGCACAGCCACAAGCAAAAATTCCTGTTTTGAGAGATTCTACTGGGTCAAGCTTGGGATGTTTCTCTTGTATGAAGCCTTCTTCTCCTAAGGAAAGTTTCATTCTGCCGGCTAACCCTTTCAAGTCCAAAGGCGGAACCATCGGAGTAGCTAGAGCCACCAAGTCGAATTCTTCCTCTTTGACTTCACCCATTAAAGTGTCTTCAGCTAAGACCACGAGGTTGCCGTTCTTGTTCTTCCAGATTTCAGCTACCCTGCCTTTTGTGAAAACAACGCCTGCTTCTTCGTCTCGCCAATAAAGTTCTTCGTAGCCTTTACCTGTGGCTCTGATGTCGATGTAGTAAACGTGGACGTCGATTCCAAGCATTTTTTTGAGCACAAAGGCCTGTTTTAAAGAGTACATGCAGCATATTCGGCTGCAGTAGGGAATGTAATTCTTGTCTCTAGAGCCTGCGCAGAGAACAATGGCCATCTTCTTGACGTCGCCGCCGTCTGCCTTTTTCACGTAGCCTTCTGTGGGTCCAGCAGCTGAAGTCAGCCTCTCCAAATCCATCATGGTGATAACGTCTTTGTAAACACCGTAGCCATAGTTCTTGAGCATGTTCGCGTCGTAAAGCTCATAGCCCGTGGCCATGATTATGGCGCCTACCTTCAAATCGACAGTTTTTCCTTTATCTTCCAAGTTTATGGCCTTAGCTGGGCAAAGTTGCTGACATTTCAGACATTTTGTGCAAGCGTCAAAATCGATCACATATGCTGAGGGCACCGCTTGAGGGAAGTCTATGTACGCTGCTTTTCTCTGGGACAAGCCCTCGTTAAATTCGTCCGGCGTCGTGACTGGGCAAACCTTGGCGCATACGCCGCAGTTCCGGCATTTCTCGGTGTCGACGCCGCGGGGTTTCATGAAAACTTTGACTTCGTAGTTGCCAGGACGCCCTTTGACGTCTTGCACTTCAGCGTACGTAAGCAATCGTACGTTGGGGTTCCGTCCCACTTCAGCCATTCTAGGCGTAAGTATGCATTGGGCGCAGTCCAACGTTGGAAAAACTTTGGTCAGCTTTGCCATGTTACCGCCCACGCTTGGCTTCTTTTCCACAAGGTGAACTTTGTAGCCTAGATAGCCAAGTTGCAAAGCCGCGGTGATGCCAGCTATGCCTCCGCCGATTATTAGAATCTCTCTTGAACTCTTTTCGCTTATGCTCTCCAAAGGTTCAAGTTCTAAACTTCGTTCGTAGCCGCCTCTTATCAGGCTTACTGCTTTCTTTGTGGCATCTTCAGAAGGTTTAGGGCCGTGAACCCACGAGTCCTGCTCTCTGATGTTCACAAATTCAAGCATGTAAGGATTTAACCCGGCTTGTTCTAGGGCGGCTTGAAAAGTGACCAAGTGCATTCTGGGAGTGCAGCTAGCGATAACTACGCGGTCCAAATTTTTCTTTTTAATGGCGTCAATTATCACTTCTTGAGAAGGTTTCGAACAGAGATATTTCTGATCTTTTGCATCCACAACTCCTTCCCAAGTTTTAACCGCGTCTAAAACCGTCTTTACATCTACAACGTCGCCTATGTTTCCACCGCACTCGCAGACGTAAATCCCAATTCTCGGGGCTTCTTTGCTCATTTTGCCCTATCTCACTTAAGTTGAGAGAAAATGATACTTGGGAAAACACTTAAAAAAGCTTGTGCTTCATCTAAATGAAACGAGACATGGACCATGAACGTGCAAGAGCTTGTGCAAAAACACAAACTACTCGAATGCATCCACTGTGGAATATGCACTGGAAGTTGCCCCGTGGCTAGAAAAGCAAACCTAAACGTTAGAAAATACATGCGTGAAGTCTCTGTAGGAAGCAAATTAACTATACATCCCCAAAACGAACTGTGGAGCTGCACAACCTGCGCCACCTGTGGCATCCGCTGTCCCAAGGAGATAAATCCCTACGATTTTCTAATCGACATTCGAAGCCTAGCCGTAGAAGAAGGCCAAATTGCCACCACCATTAGAGACGCGTTAGAGAGCATTTTCAAAAACGGTAATCCTTGGGGAAGAATAAGAAGCAAAAGATCAGAATGGACCCAAAACTTGAACGTTAAACATGCGTCAGAAGGAGTCGATTTCCTCTACTACGTAGGCTGCACTCCGGCTTATGACCCTCGAATCCAAAACGTCGCCAAAGACTTTGCGAAGTGCCTCCAAAAAGCCCAAGTGAACTTCGGCACATTAGGCGACGAAGAGAACTGTTGCGGAAACGAAGTTTACGGCATGGGTGAAAAAGGCCTGTTCGATTTTCTGGTTGAAGAAAACACGAAACTTTTCAACAAATACGACGTAAAACAACTTGTCACTAGCTGTCCCCACTCGTATCATTCCTTCAAAAATCGTTACGGTCAAACTAACTTCGAGGTTCTACATCACACTCAGCTACTTGCAGACTTGATCGGAAAAGAACAACTCAAGTTTTCCAAACAACTCGACAAAACAATAATCTATCATGATCCGTGCTTCTTAGGAAAACAAAACGATGTGTATGACGAGCCTAGAAAAGTCGTTGAAAGTATTCCGGGCGCAAAGCTTGTGGAGTTTGAACGTTCTAGGGAACGAAGCCTTTGCTGCGAAGGCGGCGGAGGAAGAATGTGGATCGACATTCAAGGAGAACGACTGGCTGAGGTCAGAGTCAAAGACGCCGCTGACGCTGGAGCCGAAATTCTGGCGGTTGCCTGTCCTTTCTGTCTTTTAACTTTCGAAGACGCCGTTAAGACTACTGGTTTAGAAGGAAAGCTTCAAATTTTAGACATCGCAGAGCTAGTCTCACAAGCCATATAATGCTCTTTCGAATCTAAATCGGTTTTTTTGGAAAACATATAAACGCTAGTTTGCATAATCAGTTTTTTCTCTAGTTGGCATAGGTGAGTTTATTGGAAACATTATCTCACGACGTGATTATAGTGGGCGCAGGAATAGCCGGTTTGAGAGCGGCAATTGCTGCTGCAGAGTTTGACGGCAAACTTGACGTAGCCATAATTTCAAAAGTGTATCCAGTTCGTTCCCACTCTGTTTGTGCGCAAGGCGGAACAGGCGCTGTGATGAGGCAGGGCGACTCGTATGATTTACATGCTTGGGACACTGTGAAAGGGTCAGATTTTCTTGCAGACCAAGATGTTGTAGAGTTTTTTGTCAGAAAAGCTCCAGAGGAAATAGTTCTCCTAGATCATTGGGGCCTTCCTTGGAGCCGAACCGAGGACGGAAAAATTAACCAACGCCCATTCGGCGGTCACAGTTTTCCAAGAGCATGCTTTGCAGCCGACATGACTGGCTTCCACGAGATGCATACGTTAGACGGAAAAGCCAAGACACACGATAATATAACCTTCTACGACGAATGGTTTGTCACTTCTATAATCGAAAACCAAGGCGCTGCTGTAGGTTTAACAGTTATAGAACTGAAAACTGGCAAAATGTGTGCTTTTCGCGCCAAATCAATAGTTATGGCGACTGGAGGCCACGAACGCATGTACGAATTCACAACTTTTTCACACACTGCCACTGGCGACGGAATGACTATGGCTTATCGTGTAGGCGCATCCTTGCAGGACATGGAGTTCGTTCAGTTTCACCCCACTGGACTGGTTCCTTCAGGAGTGCTCATAACCGAAGGCTCTCGAGGCGAGGGAGGACATTTAGTCAACGCAGAAGGCGAACGTTTTATGAAGCGTTATGCTCCAGAAAAGATGGAGTTGGCTCCCCGTGACATAATTGCGCGTGCCGAAACAACTGAGATTTTGGAGGGCAGAGGTTTAGAAGGCCCTTACGGAGCTTATATCGCTTTGGATCTGAGACATTTAGGCGAAGAGAAAATAAACGAAAGGCTGCCGTTGATACGCGATGTGGCCATAAAACTTGGCGGCGTAGACCCTGTCGAGGAGCCGATACCCATTCGGCCGGCAGCTCACTATTCCATGGGAGGGATTAAAGCCAACATGAAAGCTGAAACTGCCATTTCAGGATTGTACGCTTCAGGCGAATGTTCCTGTATGAGCCTACATGGAGCAAACAGGCTGGGCACAAACTCGACTGCTGAGTGCCTAGTTTTCGGGGCGGTCAGCGGAGAAGAAGCTGCAAAACATACTTCGTCAACCAGTTTTCGAGAACTCCCCCGCGAAGAGGTTTTGACTGAAGAAAAAAGAGTTTTTGACCAAATCTTAGGGAGCAAGGGTGACGAGCGGGTTCCGGTTATCAGAGATGAGATGAGGCGTATTATGAACCAGAAAGCGTGGATCTATCGAACAGGCGAAGACTTGGAAGCCGCCTTGAAAGAGATTCGCGCCCTAAAGAGAAGATTCAAAACCATAACAGTGGAAGACAAGGACAAACAGTTCAACACCGGGCTAGAAGGAGCGCTGCAGCTTGACTTCTCGTTAGATTTGGCCGAAGTTACAATAGCCTGTGCTCTTGCTAGAGCAGAGTCGAGAGGTGCCCACTACCGACGTGATTATCCCCAGCGAGACGATGAAAACTGGTTGAAACACACTGTGGCCTACTACTCCAAAGACGGTCCTAGGCTTGAATATGTTCCAGTCAAGATAACCAAGTGGCCTCCAGTGGCGAGGACCTACTAGGAGAGGATGTGTATGGCCTCAAAAGTAGAGAAAATTGTTGAACTGAAAATACATCGCTTCAACCCTCAACAAAAAAGACATTACACGTCGACGTACAAGGTGCCCGTCAGTAAGGGAATGACTCTGCTTGAAGCCTTAACACATGTCAAAGACAATTTCGACGGGTCTCTGGCTTTCCGGTCTTCGTGTAGAATGGGAATCTGCGGAAGCTGCGGAGTCATGGTGAACGGGAAACCCATGCTGGCCTGCTACACTCAAGTGCTTCATCTGAATTCTGACCGGTTGATTATCGAGCCTTTACCGGGTTTGCCGATTATAAAAGACCTAGTTGTCGATCTCCAACCGTTCTTTGACGCTTCTAAACCGGTAACACCCGTTTTAATCAAAGCTGCGGAAGCTTTTGAGAAACCTGAAGAACTGGTTCAATCACCTTCGGACCTAAAGAAGTATTGGGACTTTTCGCTGTGCATAAAATGTTCTATTTGTTATTCAGCTTGTCCCGCAGCGATTGACGAAAAGTTCCTCGGCCCTTCGACCTATGCCACCAACTATCGGTTTGTTTCTGACTCGAGAGATGAGGGCGTTGATGAGCGATTAAAAGTTATGGCAGACAACGTTTGGCTGTGCACCTCCTGCAATTCGTGCACCATGTTTTGTCCTAAAGAAGTTGATTCTTCATTTTCGATAGTTGAGGAACGCGGCTTGCTCGTAGAAACAGGGGACCTGCCCAAAACCGTCAAAGACGTGCTGGAAAGTGTTGTCAAATATCACAACCCGATGGGCATGCACCCAAGCAAAAGAATGGATTGGACAAAAGATTTGAAGGTGAAAACTTTTCCCAAGGTTTCAAAGGCTGACACGTTGGTTTTCGTTGGGTGTGCGCCAGCCTATGACCCTAGAAGCCAAGAGATCGCTAGATCCATGGTTTCGGTTTTCAACCAGCTAGGCGTCGACTTCGCCACTTTAGGAAACGAAGAACGCTGTTCGGGAGATCATGTACTGAGGCTCGGCGAAAAAGGCTTGTTCGAAATGCTCGCTGAACACAATGTTTCAATGTTTGAAAAATTCGATGCAGAAAAAATCGTAACGTTATGTCCTCACTGCTTCAACACTTTCAAGAACGACAAACCTTACAGCGCCGCAAAACTTAACGTTCAACACTACACAGAACTTATCGCCCAAGCCGTCAAAAACGGAAAGCTTGAATTTTCCAAAACCTTTGACAAAAAAGTCACTTACCACGATCCCTGCTTCTTGGGCAAACGTAACGAAATCTACGAAGCCCCCAGACAGATTTTGAAGGCGATTAAAGGCGTCAAACTCGTAGAGATGAAGCGAAACCGCGAAAACAGCTTCTGCTGCGGCGGAGGAGCTGGAAGAACTTGGACAGAGGACGCGCCGCCTGAAAAAAGACCCAACGTGGAAAGAGTTAAAGAAGCGTTGGAACACGGCGCCGAAGTTATTGCCACCGCCTGCCCCTTTTGTGTTACAACTCTAGAAGACGCCGTAAAAGTACTTGACGCTGAAGACAAAATCGCAGTGAAGGACATTCTTGAACTTTTGAAAGAAGCAATATGACCCGCCAAACCGTTGGCACGCTGAAGCATCACATAACTTCTAACGCAACAGGTGATAAAAACTGAAGATCGGCGTTTGCGGGATCGCCTGCGAAAAATGTCCTCAAATGCAAAAAGATATTTGTCCAAATGGAAAGGAAGGGTGTAGACCTAAAGAAAATAGGATGTGTAAAGTAGCTACGTGTGCGTTTAAGAGAGGAGTGCGGTTATGCTTTTCTTGTGTGTAGACTTCTTTTTTCCCAAAAAATTCATTGGGGAAAAAGTATTACATGAATTGAGCGTGGCTGTTTATGAAGAGACATGCAGGTTATAGAACGTTTTCGTCGGTCATGTAGGCTTTCTCATGTCTTCTGTCATAAACAAGGGCATGCTTGTTTAACATGTCTCTTCCAAGTATGCTTGGAATTCTCATTATCATCTCATCCAAAACTGCGTGCTTCAAAACATAAATTCTATCAAAATCTTCCATGTGGCTTTCTCCATCTTCTCTGCGAAAGGTAAGTTTTAACATCCCTCAAAACGTAAGTGTCAACTAATCCACCTATTCCGAGCATGCCTTCGTCGAGCCTTTCCAACCTTGTAAAATCTACCCCCCAACCTCACGGCATCTCTGTCGCAGATTGTGGTTCTCGAGGCTCCTATATCAACCAGAAACTCAACCGTTTCACGCATATCCACAGCTTTAGACTCCAGAATTGCAACTACATAGGCTGCTTCAAAAATTCCCGGCTTGAAAAAGCACGGAATCCGCAAAAAACCACTTCTCAAAGAATGAGTTCTACTTCTTTGGCAGTCACATATTCAACTGCAATCTCATTATAATTCGTCGGATATCTTCTACGCAGTCTTCTGACAAGCTTATTCAATTCGTGGTCATGGTCGATAACGGCGCCATTTAAAACTGCGATCCACTCGTCCCTAAACCTCTTCTTCAACTCTTCATAATGCTCACTAATCCACTTCGCATTCTCCTCATATCTTGAGATAAGAGCTACTGCAGAACTCATGTTCTAATCCGCCACGCCTCAAACATAACATACGCAAAAGACCTTAAATCGTTTCCGAAAACCAGAACCCCTGCAGTGTGGTGCTAGGGGGCGGGGTTTGAACCCCACTGCAGCGTGGAGAATCTCCCATTGGGACTTTGCTTTAACCAGTTTGAACTCTATGACGCCGTGTCTCGTCACCAGAGTTCTACCTGTGGTTCATGCTCTCTTGAACTTGAACTTAGCATCTTTGTTTCTGCCATATTTTCTGCCACATAATTCGTTGATTAACTGGTTTTGAGCCTTCTCTATTATGGCTTTGAGGATCTCTTTGTTCACGTTTGCTTCATCTAGCTCCCTGGACAGACCTGCCAGTCTTATATCGCCGCGTATCTCTATCTCGCTCCGGACTGATATTATTGCATTCTTCCTTCTTGTATTTCGATAACATAGGAGAGGGCGTATCAAGGTGAGCCGGCTTTGAAGCCTACCTAGCCTAGAGAGGGATCAGGCATATACTGTGCCGCGTCCAGCATCCTCAGACGAACGGGAAACTGGAACGATTCTACGGCGTCTACGACCAGAAGAGATACCAGTTCAACAGTATTAACGAATACGTCCACCCCCAAAACGAGATTAAACCCCACCTCAGCCTAGACCTCCAAAACTTGGAAACCCCCCATCCAAGCCTTCCACAGGAAAAACCACCCCAACAAACAACAAACACTCCAATGGAAAAGGAGGTAGTGAAATAATTATGGGAAACTACATTGACTTTGCAACGCCAAAAAATTTATAAATTAGGCAAAACTATATCATATTATTGGGGAAAATATGGAATATTATAAATGTCGTCGCAAACGGGCAGTGTTAATGGTTGGCACAATTCTAATCACATTTGTTCTTCTTCTAACTATAGGGGGAACCATGATAGCTGCTAATGAGTCAAGCCTAGACTATGAATATGAAAAACAGCTTTCGTTAAAGTTTGTTGATGAAGTGATGGGAATCAACTTAAGCAACTATACCATTGACTTCTCTATTCTTAGACCAGGAGAAGACGTGGAGGTAGACGTTCAGCTTTCCAGCGGAGAAGGAAATGCTACCATCTGTGTTTTGCTTCAACGTGGTAAGATTTCTTGGGTTTATCATCGCCCTAGAACGCCGCCTTCTTGGCTTTGGGCAGGTGAGGTAAAGGAGAGCTTGGGCGCTGTGAAGGAAACTCTAACTAGATATCAGTCTCACTTTGATGTTTCCACCACTCAATTCATTCAAGTTCTTGATGAAGCCGAGCCCAACCAAAACCAAACCATCAGCTATGGAAACTTGACCCTAGAAGTGAAAAACAATGGTCGCCATTTCAATTGGATATATGTTGTGGAAGGGATGGAAGTTTACAATACTCTTTCCATACAGGTTTCCGAAGATGGGCACTTAACGAACTTTATAAGCAAGTTGGGCATATGGAGTGTTGGTTCTACAAAAATCAACATTTCTGAAGAAAACGCAAAAAGCATAGCGCTTCCCTACGCACAAGAATATGCTAATGAGCATGGGAGAACAATCAAATCGGTCGACGCCACAGTGCGTTATAACCAGGACATATGGAGTGAACGGGCAGACAGGTACACATTTTATCCCTTCTGGACAATCAGCATTGAGTTTGAGCAACCCCACAATTGGACAGGTACAGGTATATCCGGGTACCATGTTTCGATATGGGCCGACACTGGAAAAGTTTATTATGCCCATCCACAGGCATTGTGGTCATCTGAACCGAACCAACCCAACTATTCGCCGTTGGCTATAATCGCGGTATTAATGGCGCCAGCGATAATAACTTCCTATATTGTTTACCGGAAGCGTTCCAAAAAGGCGGAGGCATAATATGTATTCTAAGACCTTTTTTCTATACATAGCAATTCTCTTAGCTCTGCTATTAACAATCCCACCAGAATGCTATGCTAAATCATCGACAATATTAGGCTCCACATACGTTATCGATGGATTCCCAGACGCGTGGGAGAAACAAACAAATTGTCAATTAGCCGACTACATTTACAATTGCTCTTTAGTCAGTGAATATACAACATATAATTGGTATGGTTCGTCTACGACAGAAGATAACATTTACGAAGCGGCAGGTGGAAGTGGCCATGCATATTCAATATCGTTCTATATAGGTCATGGTAGAGAAGAAGGAGATTGGAACGGGCCATTTTGAGAACCACACTATCGTATAAGGGATGACATCGGCAACGAAATTTTTGATAAATGGATACATCCGTACACAGAGTGTCAAAACGTCCGGTTCGTGTTCTTGTGGTCTTGTGACCAAGGGAATGTTATTGGGGGGCCACATTATTGGTCGGGGGTAGCTCACGGCATGCCTTACTGCTGGCTTCACACAGCAGACCTTTCCAACGATGGATATACCGATCCAGATAACAATGATTACACTTTTTCAGGGTTTAGTGGCAAGGCGCCAGGCTTGACATACAATAAAGACGAGTTTTACGGAACCAAGGCGTACTATTTCACAGGATACTTCTACCAATATGTGATGCTAAACGATAAATCGATAAATGACGCTCTTGATTATGCTGCACAAAACACTTGGGGAGTAAGCTTCGCAGATTGTATTTTTTACACGGGCTACACGGTTTATGGATACGACGGGAAAATGGTAATCTATGGTGACGGAAACCTTGAAATAGGGTCAGCAACTTCTACTCCATCACTTCCACCCCCTCCCCCTCCACCGCCTTCCGGAGGCGGAGGTTGTCCCATACTATTTGTGTGGAACGGTTCTGATTATGTTAAAGAGGGTTTACTTGACATCCACAACCCTGAGGGTGTAGATGTTGTTTATGACCACACTTTGGTGGCTTTGCCGGAGCGTGTTGATGGAGCTTACTTGTTCCGGCTGGTTGAGCATCCGCAGACTATAAGCCACATAGACCAGGTTAAGCTCTACGCGTTATTCGAAGATGGGAGCATGGTTGAGCTGCCGCTTATCGGGGCTTGGCACTCGGAAGACGGTAATGTGCTACCAATGCTTCTGTTCAGCGACGACTGGAAAGTGGACCTTGTAGGCGCAGAAAAATGAAAAAGGCAATAATAGTTGTCAAATTGGTTCCTGAAAGTAGCAGCGTCAGCGACAGCCAGATTGTGAAGGAGATACTTGCTGAGGCTAAGATTCCCTGGGCTGAAAAAATAGAGAAAGTAACAGTTAGCAGAAACGTTCAAAACTCTTTAAAGGAGATAAATTTAATGTTTAAGCCAACGCTGACTGTGTTGGAAGCGTGTTCACTGCCTAGCCCTAAGTGAAGGGCAGAAAGAGAACAAAAAAGAAAGGAGAAAAGAAGAATGAAGATACAAAAAAATCCAATAATAGGAGTCATACTTGGAATAGGGTTCATGGCACTAGGCATTCTACAGATCGCGTATCCTGAATTGGATGGCGCAATGACACTACGCGACAGATCCTTTGCAAACCTTATCGGTGCATTATTGTTCATAGTGGGACTAGTTCAAGTTTTGTACATAGGATATAAACGACGAGGAGATGTTAGATGTTCCGCAAAAAAATCTTCGCTTCCTTAACAGTAATCCTTTTAGTGCTTTCAACAATGCTTGTGCTGAGGGTGCAAGCGTCTTCACAAACCTATTGGGAAGCACCATTACCCCATGAGGACGCGTTACTAAATCAGACACTTACAACATATAAGCATGAAACACATGGAGAAGTGGGGTTAAGTGCCAATTTATATATGCTCGAAAAGGATTATCCTCAGCCTGGCCAATACGAGTTTGCCATAGCTACCGTTGCCGCTGCCAATTCTCGTTACAAACAGGGATATGATACATCATACACAACTGATATTATTTACATTTTTAATGAGGTTACCTTGAATTTAGGCGACAATGAAGGGGTCTGGGTTGAAATTGGCTGGAAGTTCCTCTACTATGGCGCATGGTATGACAAAGTCTTCATCACATCAAATGGCTTCGTAGTTCTTGACAAGAGAGCTTACAATGACAACGGTGGAAAATGGACTAGTCCCACTCCTAAAAGCATTCCGACAACCGATGACCCAAACGTCTTAATTGCACCATTCTGGAGGGATCTCGATCCTTCGCAAGGTGGAACCATAAAGTATGGGGACGGACCATTCGATGCTTTCGTGATTGTATGGGACAACGTGCCCAACAAAGCCAACGGCAACTGTCAAACCTTTGCACTTTACCTTGATATGCCTGTCATCGGAAATGCTGCCCCATACTTCGTTTATGGATCCATCACAAACGATGTGCCTACATCAATAGGATTTGAAGACCAGTGCGGGAAGCGGGGGGTGTCAATATCTTCAGTCTCCTCGGGGCACAAAGTAACCTTTGACCCATGGGGGGATAACTACTACTGGATTACCCAAATAAAGATTTCAGCATCAAAACTCACTGATAGCGGAACTAACGATGCCAGTGCAGTCATCCACATAGATGGCCTAGATAACACCCTCCCAGGCGGAATTAACGTAGAACTAGAGGAGCCCTCAGAAGGCGTGTACAAATCGTTTCCCATAGTTTCTGCTGCCACCTTTGCACTAAGCACAGTTGCGCTGGCAACTGGTTATGGACTCGTTGGTATTGTAGGCTACTGCATTTCAGGGGCCAAATTGGCTTATGACCTTTCTCCAATACCAAGTTCGACGGTGCATGAGGCCGACCAAAATACAATGACTGGTTATGTTCTGGCTTTGGCAAAGGATGAAAACCGACCGGATGTCCGTCCATGGGACGTGAGCATATCTCCGTTGATTCGATGGAGAATACTAGATCCATCCGTTGAACATCGGTTGCTTCTTACTTGCGAAGTCACCTATCTCAGTGGATCTACCTATACTCTCACTACCGATAGCCTAGAGCTGAAGCTTACTCCGGGAAGCGTGAGCTGGTATGGCAGAACTAACCCTGATGCTCATTACTACAACTTTTATCAAATCTCAACGCCATACGGCACAGGATACCACATTGACACCATAGGCAGCAACGATTACGCCTATCACATGCTGGGCTGGAGCAAACTTACCGACGATGCTCCAGAAGACTACAAAGTTGGAGCAGATGGAAAGATAAGGGTGAAGGGATACTTCAGACAAACTGACACGTTGCCAGCAGACGACCAGCCGGGAAGAAGACTGGTGAACATTTGCGTAATGTACTCTGAGAACCTAAACAAAATAGTCAAGACGGCGCAGGTTCTCGACTACACTGATGGAACCGACTGGAGATACAAAGGCGTAATAATCAGCGGACTGACCCCAGGAAAACCCGTGAAAATCGGGATTGGAAGACCCGACTCATGGTACGCTGACTGGAATCTAGTCGTCGAATGGGCTGGAATAGAGATTTACGGAGGTGCTGGGAGTCCGCCGAACACCCCTTCACAGCCTTCTGGTCCAACATCTGGATACACAGGCACATCCTATACTTACTCTACAAGCACTACTGATCCTGACGGCGACAACATTTATTACCTGTTTGACTGGGGTGACGACTCAACAACGACTATAGGTCCATACGCATCTGGTGCCACGGTTTCAGCATCCAACACATGGGGTTCCACGGGAACATACGATGTCAAAGTTAAAGCTAAGGACGTCTATGGACTTTGGAGCGGATACTCTTCAAGCCTCACGGTGACCATCTACAGTGGCGGTGGTGGTTGTCCAATGCTTTACGTTTGGAACGGAGCGGAATACGTTGAAGAGGGCTTGCTTGACATACACAACCCTGATGGCATAGACGTGGTTTATGAACACACTTTGGTTACAACACCTCAACGTGAGAATGGCGCGTATTTGCTGCGGTTAACCGAGCATCATCAGACGCACAGCTACATAGACGAGGTTAAGTTATATGCAATTCTTGAAGACGGAACGATGATTCAACTGCCGCTAATTTATGCTTGGCACTCGGAAGACGGCAACGTGCTGCCAATGCTGCTTTTTAGCGACGACTGGAAGGCGGACACGCTAGGTGCAGACCACAACAACGGAACAAGCCAACGCATAAACCTGAAATTCGTGGCATCATTAAACCCAAACATGACCATCGTAGGCTTCGTATTCCAAATAGAAGGAAACAACGAAGAATATAAATTACCATACTAGAAAATGTTCGAACCTTTTTTCTGCTTTGAGGCGATCCATAGTTGAGGTCTTCATCTCGGGTTTGGAGTCTCGCTTTGCCCACGCTCAGTTCGCTTGGAGGAATTGAAGAATGTCACCTTGCACACTGTGCTAGCCCTATGCACGGTCTACTCAGTGGCCATCGCCCCAGTGTAGTCTGAGCGATTAGACCCTTTATGGGAAGCATATCCTACCTTGCATGAAAACCATACCGTTGCAGGATCAGACGAAACCCAACGGTACAGTAGAACAGAATCTTCGAGGCTTGTCTTTAAATTTCTTGAGGTCTTCTTTTTCCGCTCAACCCTGAATATATAAATACCCGACTAGCATGTAAGAGGCGTGAAAAACACGCAAGCACAATCATCGTACACTCCGAACCTGATTGCTTAACTTCCAAGTGCACGACAACTAAAGCAGACTCGGTGCACTATGACTATGGTCAATTTATATCCAGCAAAGTTTGAGAGTACAGCTTCTACTTCGCTTTGCTACTGTTTGATGCCTAGTTTTTCGTAGATGGTCTTTCGGTTGTCCTCTGTTTTCTTTTTGACGTCTTCGAATAGATTGTTTCCGTGAGAATCGATAGCCACTGTTAGAGGGCCGAATTCTTCGGCTTCAAATATCCACAACGCTTCAGGCATGCCCAAGTCGAACCATTCAACTGTTTTCACGTTTTTTATTGCTTTTGCGGCGAGCACTGCAGCTCCACCTGTGAACGCTCCGTAGATGGCGCCGTATTTCTGCATGGCGTCAGTGGTGCGTTTGCCCATGCCTCCTTTACCGATTATGACGCGAACCTTGAAGTTTTTGATAAACTCGTCTTCGAAGATGTCCATGCGGGTGCTGGTTGTGGGTCCAGCTGCTACAACCATCCATTTGTCGCCTTCTTTTTTAACTATGGGGCCGCAATGGAAAACTGCCAAGCCTTCCAAGCTTAAGGGAAGCTTCTTTCCCTCTTTGTAGAATTGGAGGGCTCTGTTGTGCGCTTGGTCGCGAGCAGTCACTATTGTGCCTGTGACGTACACTTCGTCGTTGACCTTCAGTTTTCGTATCTGTTCTTCCGAGATCGGAGTGGTTAACTTGTATGTTGCCATTGTTTTTCACCTCATTTTATGCGTCAAATACTCTACATGTCCGTCAGAGTGTATTCGCGCTGTTGCCCTTCTTGCCGCCCAACAATTAAAAGCTACTGCCGCAGGATAAGACGCAGGATGCCTCGCCGCGTAATCCACGTTAACGCCTAGTATGGTGAATTTGCCGCCGAGCCCCATAGGACCTATGCCCAAAGAGTTTGCGGCTTCCAAAAGCTCCTTTTCCAATTTGGCTATCTCTGGATCAGCATGAGGCTGATCAATGGGGCGCAGCAAAGCTTTCTTGGCCAGTTTCATGGCAATGTCTGCTCCGCCGCCGATTGCTACACCTAAAATGTTTGGGGGACATGGCTTAGAGCCAGACTTGACAACGGTGTCTATGACGAATTTTTTCAAGCCTTTAATTCCTTCACCTGGCACCAGCATACCGACGGCACAGACGTTTTCTGAGCCTCCGCCTTTCGGCAGCACCGTGATTTCAACAGTGTCGCCGAGGGCTATTTCCCAGTTTATGTATGGGATGTTTTTGCCAGTGTTGTCACCTGTGTTTTTCTGGGTGAATGGATCGACAGCATTTGGCCTCAACGGAATCTCAACAGTAGCCTTCTTAGTTGCATTCACTAGCGCTTTTTCGATTCTGTCAAGGTTTTCGACTTCAGCTCCAGCTTTGACGTAAAAGATTATGGTGCCCGTGTCTTGACACATCGGCGTACGGGTTTTTTCGGCAAGTTCAACATTATCCAAAATGGCTTTCAGCTGCGTTTTTCCAGCTTCACTAGTTTCTTCTCGGTAAGCCTTTTGCAGCGCCTCTTTAACATCTCTGGGCAACTCCGTAACTGCAAAGCGTAGCAGGTTAACTGCCACGCTTTCCACGGTTTCTTCTAAGTTCAAAGATTTTCCTCCAC
>JBKHJI010000071.1:0-6684 GCA_046538175.1 Bathyarchaeia archaeon
GCACCGCCGAAAATGGTTAAGACAGAAAGCAGGATTAAGGTCATTGGAATAACCACCGCTGTTTGACTCTTGGCTAGCATCAGCCCAGAAATCGCACTATGCTGAATGGATAACCAGGGAAAAAGCAACGTGGCAAGAAATATTGCTCCAGCAGCAATGGCCACACCGCCCTGCACGAGAATGTCTGATCTCTGCTTTTCCGCTAATTCAATCAACAAAGCGTCACTTCTCTTAAACTGCCAGTTATCTATAATTAGCACCTTATATTTTTTGTTTGTCTTTTGAGTAGTCAAAAACCTGTGATCCCACAAACTAAGTAAAAATCCTTACATCTTTGATTTCCAGTTGGAACAAAGAAGAAAAATGAAAAATGTTCCAGAAACTGCAGAGCCATGCTATCTAACAATCAAAATTGCAGTGGACGGGGCGGGATTTGAACCCGCGGCCTCCACGATGCCAACGTGGCGATCATTCCAGGCTGATCTACCCGCCCTTGTTTTGTCCTGTGACATCCTAAGGAATGGAATATGACTCGTTTAAGGCTTTTCTCGGCTATAGGTTCATTCACAACGAGACGTATAGGAGTCTGGGCTTGCTCAAAAACAACCCAAGAAATGCAAGACTGGTTTTACGGTGTATACTTGAAGGGGTGTTTTGCCCGGTCTTTATTTTCGATTACTTCATCTGCCGATGGTCGACTTTCTACGGCTTTTCTGACAGCGTGGCGCATGGCCTTGTAATTGTTAATGTACACTCTCTGCCGATCGATAGCGGAGGGATGTACAAAAACGTTTGCAATAATAACTAGATCTTCAGCTGCTCCCTTCGGAATTGTGCCGTCAGCTAAACTGTCGGCTACGGCTTTTGCCACGCCAGCTTGTGCCGGACCGTAAACCATGCTCGCCTGCCGCATGTTCTTTATGGTTACGGTGGGAACCATCAACGTCACAGGTTTAACTAGTAGGTTAGGCTCTAAAATAGCCACAAGAGGTTCATGTCCAGGAGTCGGGTTAGCCTTCGCCCGTGCATAGGCCTCGCCTACAGGGCTGTCTTTGGTTCCAATCATCAAGTCAATATGTGCCACCTCTGCACCGTCGCCAGCTAAAGCTTCGCCTACACGCAGTTTAAAATCTCTAATTATCTCAGGAGTAACATGAACTGCTTTAAACCTCTCTTCCAAAGCTTTTTCTTCTGCCTTAAATTTGACCGGTTTGGCTTCAATTTTGCCGATTTTCTCTAAATCCAAACGCAGCTCCTCTCGGGCCTCGTAAGTCAATTCTCCGCCTACGCTGAGCGGTAACCGCACGGGTCCCACTTTGATTCCCATCATGTTCAATGCTTCTTTGGTTCCCACCGCGCCGCTTGCCACGGTTATCCTAGCGATTTTTTGAACTTTGTACTGCAGTTCACGCGCCTTCTGCAAGTCACCTTTCTGCACGTTGTTGTAAATGTCAACCCACAAGTCTGGAATGAAGTTGGCGCTTGCCAGAATAGCTCCGCTGGCTCCTGCGGCTAAAGCTGCCACTACCACTTCGTCGTGGCCACACATCACGTTGATTTTGTCGCGAACTTTTTCCAGCACAGCCAATATGAAATTAAGCTGCCCACTGCTGTCTTTGATGCCTACGACGTTAGGAATTTCGGCCAAGTCTTCTACCATCTGCCACGGCATAGGCACCCCAGTGCATTGAGGGATGTTGTAAAGGATGAGAGGTAAATCTACTTCAGACGCAATAGTGAAATAGTGTTCGTAGATTCCTCTGTTAGCTGGTTTTAGATAGTAAGGCGTCACTATGAGAGCCGCGTCAGCGCCAACATCTTTTGCATATTTCGTCATCTCTAGCGCTTGCTCTGTCCCGCTTGCTCCAGCGCCGGCGACCACTGCGGCTTTGCCGTTGACTTGGTCGACAACAATTTCAATAACCTTCTTTTTTTCTTCAACCGTCATGTTTACGAATTCGCCAGTCGTTCCACATGGAACAACCCCGTGGACTCCGTGTTCAATACAGTGATTTACAAGCACTCGCATTTGTTCTTCGTCTACTCGTTTTCTGTCTTCGGTGAAAGGGGTTACTAGAGCAGGCATAACTCCTTTAGGCTTGAACATTAATCTGAACTCCTTGGCATTTTATCATAGTTCGATACATTTAAGCGCTTCCAACAAAACAGGGCTAGAGCAACGTTTGTAGCTACTCTTATAAATCCTACAGGCTCTAGTAAGGTCAACAAAGATGCGTGAAAGGAGAGATGATTGTTGAACGGTTTGAGGCAGAAATTGAGAGTTAGAGAAGAAAACCTGGAGAAAATCAACGATTTCCTCCTGAAAGAAGATAATCTACTCATAAACAGCTTGCTGGAGATTGTTGAAAAACATGGTGGCGTTGACGAAATCAACCGTAAGTCTCGAGAAGCCCGCGACCTTGAAAATCTTATGGCTCGGCTCAAAGCAGAAAAATCGCCTTACGTTAAAGATCTTGAATGGTTAATCGAACAGCGAGATAAAGGCGCTTTTGTCAGTATCCCCGCTTATCGCAGGAAAGTTTTAGGCGACAAAGCTGACTCGATAAAGTTTGACGAGTCTTTCGCAGTTACTCTAGAGATTAGTGCTTGCAACTTTTTTCCTTGGGTGATAGAAGAAGCTAAAAAAGCTATCAAACAGCGGGACCTCATGCCTGGACGTTTTATTCGAGTTCGCTCCATGAAAGAACAGCTCGACGACAACGAAATACTCGCCTTCGCGGCGGCAATGCAGATTGTAGGCGCTTCTTATGTAGAAACATTGGATACTAAAGGAACTATGGCTGGACCTGACGGTTACCCTGTCAACGTTCATCTAGGCGGCCCTGAAACAATTACCGGGTATTTCGGAGGCGTCGGAATGCCCAACGAGTGTGCCTTGAAGTGGGTTGACGAATTTCTGCATTATTACACCGAATACGGCGTTCAACAAGTTTTGAACATCAACCAAGGAAGTGTAATGTTAGGATACTGGCTGTACAAACTTGGAATCGACATCGAATTCAAGATTTCAGTTTTCCTAGGCAACGACAATCCGTATTCATGTTTTTGGACGCTGATGACCGCTAAGCTCTTCAGCCGCGACGACGGCACCACACCACTCATAGGGTTTAACCTATCAAACTCAGTCAACAACGAAACCATCGAACTGTCAGCCTACGTGCGAAAAGCCTTCGACTTCGAAAACATTGTACGCCTCGAGCATCACATCACTGAAACCTACAAGAGCATCGTTAGACAACCCTACGACCGACTAGAAGAACTCGTTGAAATCTCTGACCATGTAAAAAACATCAGCGCCAAACACGAAGGAGGAATCCGCAAAGTCGAAGAAACCAGAGAACACCCATCAGACATACTAGAGTATTTCATTCCAAAAAACGAAATACTCTCAAAAGGCTTGATGCCGAAGCTGACGACTAACTATCTTGACAAACACGAAGCAATGAACAGAACCGCCAAAGCCCTTACTGAAAGAGGTTTAACCTTCCTCGCCGCCCAAAAATTACACAGAAAATAGAGGTATACGGGAGTTAGAAGACTACCAAGTTGTCCTCTTAGGGCGTCTCACCAACAAAAGAATTGTTGTAACAGCGAAGATTCCTGTGGTTATTAAGAAGAGGTACATCAATCCAGTGGCGCTATCGTGCTCGCTGATGTCGCCGGCCAACAATTGTTGATATTTTTCTTGTAGGGCAGTATAATTCAGTTCTAAGGAAGTCTTGTTGGCTTTCAAGTCGTCAAAAAGATCTTGCAGAGCCCCATATTCCTCCTTTAATTCTTCGTAAGCTTTGCTTTGTATATATGTAGCTCGGAAGGCGCTAAGGTCGGTCACTCCTGGGTCGTTTTTGATGAACCAGCTATACTCTACTTGACCGTAAAGTGAGCCCGGTGACGTATCATTGGGAACGAACACCTCGTATGAAATTTCCTTAGATTTTCCAATACCTAGAGGCTCATCCACTAAAAACGTCGTACTGTTGAGAAGCGATTCTTGTAGATCTTCGTTCAAACTTGAAACATTTACGGTGATGAATCGGACGTGAATGTTTGCTTCAGTAGCTAATGCTTTAACAGTTATAGTTATGTTTTCGCCGGGCCAAGCGAGCGAAGTAGCTCTTATTTCTACCTTCAAACCTGAACGCTCACGGCTGTAACATTCAAATGTGGTAGCTTCAGAGTAAGCAATTGTACCTAAACTCGGTCCAATGAGGAACATTGTTATTAACAGTGGTATCAATTTTTTTCTGGTGTTCAATTTTTTGTTCACCTTCTGAAATAGTTATCATGTTTTGCTTAAAACTATATTTAACGCTTTTGGAACATTATTTCGAAAAACTATACCCTCCTAAAGCGTATTTTTAATTTTTGCTGATGAAAAACCGCTATTTTAGTGTGTATATCAACCGTCGGTATACGTATAAGAAGTAAATAAAGGCGAAGAAAGTTAGCATAACTTCTAAGGCGAGGATTAGTTGATTTTGTTCCACGGCTAAAAAGTAGCCTTGTGAAACTATGTTTGAAAAGACGAGAATCTGCAGGAATATTGCTCCTCCGATGCAGCTTAAACCTAAGCAGTGGATGAGTCGCAGTAAACGTGGATTTACTTTCACTTTGAACAAGTGTAATCAGAGATACAATTGTAACCGAGTATCTTAAGGTTTACGAAACTTGACATAAAATACCGCATAATAATTTCTTCTGCAGATTCTAAATAGCTACGCCCGTTTCTTAAAACGCCATTTCGTCTTTGCCTCTACAAGTTCAATGAAGGATTTTCCAAAAAATCTCTCAAACAGTAGCAACTACTCAGCAAAAATATGCATAGCCGTTTGGTTGGTCATGTATTGTCTGGAGAACGTTGTTTCGGCTTATCTCGTTTTCGCCTCAAAATGGAAGTCTTCTTATTTTTTGTTTTTTTCTTCGCCTGTTTTTCTGCAAATGTTTGCCATTATTAGAATTATGTGGGGCAGAGTGAATACGCTGAAGATTTTGGTGTATTTTGCCGATGCGGCTTTTCGTACATTTTCTTTTTTTCCGCCAGCTTCTAGATATCCTTCTATGAAGGACGAGGCGATGATTCTAGCTGTTTCATCCGGATGCATTGGCGAAATGTAGTGGCCAGAGTAGTACAGGAATTCTGCGATGTCCCATGTCTGGTTTCCATTTCTTGTGGCCTGTTCAAGATCTAAGAAACACACTTGGTTTTCTTTTGTAATTAGTATATTTTCTGGTTTACAGTCGCCCAGAGCTATCCCTTGCAAGTGAGCTTTGGCGATTTCCCTTCCAACTCTTTTTATCATGGAGCTTTCACTTGTCACGTTTTTCTTTGATTGAGCGGTGATCAGTCGTTTGACGATTTCGCTGAGTTTTTCGCCTTCTACGAACTCTTCGAAGATCAAACGTTCTTTAAGGCTAACATAAAGAATTTTGGGAACAGTGAAGCCATGTTTGCTCATAAACTGGTTGATAGAGTATTCCCTTTCGATTCGTGTTTTTCCAAGCACGGCGAATGATTGGGTGCCTAAAGTCCATAACGCTAAGGGAAACCATTTGAAGCCTAACCAATCTTCGAATTTTTTCACTACGATCTTCTGTGTTTCATGGTTTTTCTGAAGGCTAAGTAAGAAAACGCTGTTTAGGACGCCGCCTAGTTCTTCAATTTCTATTTTTAGTGTTTCGCCGCCTGGTACTGTTTTCCGCACGAAGTCTTGGATACTTGTTTTGTCAGAGAGGGAAATCGGCCCTAGGGGAATAGGCATCAAGAGATGTTTTTCTGTTTCTTCTAGCTGCCGGAGAAGCTTTGTCGCTGATTTTTGCTGAGGGGTTTTCTTAAAGAAGCTTTGATCTTGCCAAAACGTGGTTGTTATTTTTGATAGAAATTCTCGAATATGTGGGAGTACGGCTTGTTGAACCGACATGAGAATGTTAGAAAATTTGTTTCTTTCCCGCTTTGTTTGCTCTATAAAATCTTTGTCAATTGTCACGTAGCTGTTTGACATCATAATACAGTTTTCGGTTTCCAACGCGTCTAAGGCTTTCAGATACCCTGCCATCATAGAATCAATGTTCCGTTTTCTCACTCGCTTTTTGAACACGTTGGAGAAGCTATATAACAGAGGTGGAAACAGCTTAACCCTTCTTCTTATAACTTCATACATGAAATATTCCGGCTCAATGAGAAGCTCTGTTGACAATTCAGGATACTGAATAACAAGATTTCTTAGAAGCTCCAAAATGAACCTTTTTTTCATTTCCACCTCCATCTCTTCTAAATAGTTCGGGTTGATCATTGGGCTATAGGGCAGGGCAATTATCTCTGCAACAAGTTCGCCGAATCTTCCAAGTTTAACGTCATCTTCGAATACTCCTTTGTCAATGACGAGAATGGAGAGGTTCGTGCTGTCTACTTTTTTGGAAATTTTGTTCATTTTTGGAGAATAGTCAGACAAGACAAGTAGGATGCTGACATCTGCTTTATTGTTGTTGTATCCATAGATTTTTGGGCCGTAAAAACAAGCCGCAAAAACCTGTTGAGGATCTACGATCCTTCTGCATACTTTCATAATGACTTTTTCAAGCATGCTGTGCCTGTTGACACTGGGAGCCATAGTATCTCCACCACGGTTTGTTTGTGTTTAAAAGCTATCTTCAAAGCATAAATAT
>JBKHJI010000072.1:0-6599 GCA_046538175.1 Bathyarchaeia archaeon
TTTTATGCTCGATAAGTCGGCTCAGTTTTCTTCTTTTCGTCTCCAGCCACTGGTAATTTAGGGAGAGGAATAGGTGGGGGGATGTTCAATGTTCTAGAGATGAGAACAGATTCTAGAAACACAACGTTAGAAATGGTTTGCACAATCATCGGTGGTGGCGCCTTCTTTTCCTTGTATGAACCGTAAATTTTTTTCAACTCTTCTCCGTCTCCACTTACATGTGCCTTGCCTTTGAAACTGATTTGCGCCACTGCCGGATTATAGCTGATAGTGAAAACAAAAGGCATCTCCAGTAAACCTCCACTCAGCTTGTTTACACTGATGAGATTGAGGTTGGTGGCGATTTTCACCGAAGGAGGAGGCCGCCCAACTTCCCATAGGCGCTCCGCTGAGATGTTGTTTATGAACACGTTGACGCGTATCTTCATTTGAGGCTGATCCAATATTTGCCGCCTACCTATTCTTGGTTTTGCTTATACCGCGTAAAGCTGCAATGCCCACAAGTGAATCGATCATTATGCTCTGCCATGAAATAGCCGGGGCCGCATCTTTCGCAAAACGGAAGTTTCCGCGTTAGTTCTTCTCCATCAATCTTGTAATAGCTGAAAATGCCTTTTTCTTCTTTCTTCTTTTTCTCCGTTTTTTCTTTAGTTTTTCGGGGTTTCTCTTCTACTGTTTTTTCTTCAATCTCTTCGCTTTTGGCTTCTTCGGTTTCCAGCTCTTTGGACATTCACTATTCCCCTTTCTTCTCCCCTTCTGTCTTAGGAGTAGGAGGTGTTTCTGCACTCAATTTTGTGCCTTCTGTCTTTGGTTTTTCAGTCTCCTCTGATTTTTGAGGGATGGCATTTCTAGCTATTATATGCTTAGGCTCCACTAACTTTGCTTCTTCAAGTGTTTCGTAGACATTTGCCTCTCCAAGACCAATCATTGTTCCTGTTTTTGTTTCTACTTTTCTTATGAAGACTAGGTCTAGGTTTGTCTTCATAGTATCTGCCATTCTTTTTCTTAGTTCCAAACGTGAAGTGGTCTGCCCTTCTGGGCTATGATCAACTTCAAAAACCACTTCTTTTCTTTTCAGTAAAGGGTTATATCTTTCGGACAGAATCTTAATCTTCAAATTTTTCCCTTTCCGTTCGATGATGTCACAGCACAGAAAAAAGTGTTTCTGCCCTTATAAACATTCATATGTGTGAAATTAATCTCAGCGTCATCTATGAGATGGGCAAAATGATCTAGGTCTTTTCCATCGAATCTACAATTTTTTGTATTTTATGCTTCGTTTCTGCTGTTGTTTTAATCGCTACTACTCCTTTATGGGGCTGACCGTAAAGCACCAGCGAATCTTCCGGTGCGACCAAAATGGCAACTAAGGTGAGCATGTCTTCTTCGCCTTCAACGACGATTTTTGTGCGTTGAGGTCTCATCATCGCCTCTTCTATGGCTGACCAAGCTTCATCGGTTATGGTTCCAGCTGGATTCTTTACATTTACGACTTGATCGGCTACGGCGGGGATGGGTGGTATTTCTTTCCTCATGATTTTGTTGTCCACAATCAATATGTGCGGCGAAAGATTATGATCAGTTGAATCTTGAGAAACTCGATCGCCTACAGTCACTATCTTTGTCGGCTTTTCCTTTTCAGCGAGCGCTTTTAGCGTGCTCATTATTTCTTCTAAAGACCCTTGAAACAGTTTTCCTAATGGTTTTTTCAGCATTTTCCGAAGTTGCGGCGTGAGATAGTAGATATGGCTCACCTACGACTTGCCACGAATCTTTCTACCGATCTATCATACGTTTTTTCAATTTTAGGTGCGAATAGGCACCCTGGTAATTCGTTACGTTCTCGGTGGAAACGAATGCATTCACAGCATTTCCCTTTTTTGTCGCATGATGGATATGTGCACCCACAGTTTTCCAGATTTAAGTCCAAATTCGGACATTGGCTTCTTCTTTGCATCTAATCACTTTCCAGGTTTCTGCAAAAAACGTTTAGATTCTCAAAGAGATTAATACTATCGAACGCGCAATGCATAGCGCCCTTTTTCTTTGATCCCCATTGCTTTTGCTATATGCGACATTTTTGGGTCGACGATGATCACTAGGCCGCTGAAGTCGTCACTTAGAGTCGTGGTTTTGCATTTCGGGCACAAATGTTTTGTGGTGATTATATGGCATTCTTGGCAGGCTTTTTCGGTCATTGTTGCTTTTTCTCCTGTTCTTTAGCTTTTTTGTCAACTTCTTTTTCGCTTTCACCTTTCACCTTTTTCACTTCTTCCTTTATCCATTCAAGTTTTCCGAGGAATGGCTGTCGGGCAGTTACTCCGATCTTGCCTGACCCTCCACCTCTAGCTAACGAAACTGCTGTTATGCGCGCTCTAACATGATCACCTGTAGACAGCTTTCTCTTGGTTTCTCTGCCCATTAACACGCCTTGTTTTTCGTCATAGGAAATGAAGTCATCCATCAACTGTGACACGTGAAGCAACGCGTCTATTGGTCCCACACGTAGAAACGCTCCGAAATCTGCGATTTCCACCACTTCCCCTTCCACGATTTCTTGGATTTTTGGAAAATAGGTAAGAAGTGAGAAGGAAATTCTATGGTATGTAGCTCCATCTCCGGGAATTATTTTCCCCGTAGGATTAACTTTTATGTCGGCGACTGCAATTACGTAGCCAAGTTCCTCGTCAACCATGCCTTCATATTTAGCTCTCAGCTGTTCGTGGCCTGCTTGTATTAGAGGATCGCCAAATTTTTCTGGTGGTATGCGAATTGTGTCTTCCAAAACTAGAAGCTTAAACATTATGTTTTCCTCTGTTTCAGATAGGATTACATAAACTCCTAAGGGATTTTAAAAAGCTTTTTGAAGAAACCCTCATTTTTTCCGCTGAAATCTAGGTGGCACCATCTATAGCCAATCGTGATTTTTGCCTAAGATAAACAACTGTTACGCCTAACGGTCTTAGCCTTCGTCTGAGCCCTCTGTCATTCGTTGCTACACACCACCCCATTTCTGAAGCCACTCGAACAATAACATCATCATTAGATTCTCCTTCTCTTCGCTCTACATCAATCAACCGACATCTTTGAGCAAGTTTAAGCGCAAAAGTTGCTTGCCGCCGTAACTTTGTTGACTTGTTTCCGGCTATTTTTTCTAATTCTTTATGCGTTGAAGACAAAATCACAGGTTCAAAACGACGATTTAGGGCTTTAGTCAACTCTTCAAAAATGTCTAAATTGAACTGAGAAGGAATAAAAAGAAAACTAGAATCCAATATGATTTTCAATGTCCTTCGCAGATTTTTTAGAGACAAATCGGTATTTCCTTTTCTCTAAACTGCAATTTAGCATAGTTTCTATGGTTACTTAACTATGCCGTAGCCTATTAATCGCCATCTTCCGGCAATCTTCCTGCTCAGCGCTGCCCGCATCCCTTTTTCAACACACACTGGGCGTCCAAGCTTCATTACCGCGTCCTCTCCCCTCACCGAGATAACATCTCCTGTGGTAATTGTAGTTCCTACGTCAAGGAGAAGGCTTTCTTTTGGGCGTATTCTATCTATCTCGATCATTTCTTTTGTTCCAACTGCACGTTCAAAGAAATGCGTTTCTAAAGTCAACTCTGATACTGTTGGCGGAAGCTTTCCAGGCAATCCAATTAAGTTACCAGTCAAACTGTCTGCTTTAGTCAAAGATGGATCAAGTAATGTCCCTATTCCAACTAGTCCTCCACATTGTACCTCTTCCATGTTCCTTCCACCTGCTTGGAGGCTGACGATTTCAGTTATCAAGGGTTCATAAATTATCTGACTCGACTTTTCTGCGCGAATACCTGGACGAATTTCTATCTCTTCGCTGATTTTGAATTTTCCCTGTATGACACTGCCGCCTATGACGCCACCTGCTAGCTTGTCGATAGGTGTTCCCGGCTTATTGATGTCGAAGGAGCGAACGACATACATTAACGGAGGCTTTGAAGTGTCGCGTTTAGGCGTGGGAACTTGTTCTTCCATAGCGTAGATGACAGCATCGATGTTAACAGAATGTTGCGCTGAAACCGGAATTATTGGAGCGTCTCTTGCGATCGTGTCTTTCACAAATTTGGTGATTTCACGGAAACTTTCTAAAACTCTTTTCTCGTCAACTATGTCGATTTTGTTTTGAACAATTACAATTTTATCTACACCAACGACTTCTATAGCTGCTAAATGCTCTCGTGTTTGGGGTTGAGGGCAAGGTTCATCTGCAGAGATGACTAGTATGGCGCCGTCCATGACCGCGGCTCCTGAAAGCATTGTTGCCATGAGTGCTTCATGTCCAGGTGCGTCTACAAAACTGATAGCCCTTTGGAATTCGCATTTTGTTTTGCATATTGGACATTTTGGTTCGGTAGAGAAGCATTCCGGAGCGTTGCATTTAATGCATTTGTAGATGGGTGCATCGGCGTAGCCGAGCTTTATCGTGATGCCTCGCCTGAGTTCTTCGCTATGTTTAGCAGCCCATACCCCCGTCAAGGCTTGTACTAATGTGGTTTTTCCATGATCCACGTGACCTATGGTCCCGATGTTACATTCAGGCTGTCTGGGCAATTTTTTCAGACGGTCAACCTCCGATTTTAAGCCTCTTTTTCTTTGTCTTTGCGTTCTTTGCTCTCTTCTTCAACGGTTATTGGTTCTTTTGTTTGTTTTTCTGGTTCTTCCGGTAGTTTCTCCTCACTTTCAGCCCTTTGTTTTTCTTTTGGTTCGGCTTTTTCTGTTTTCTTAGGTTTCTCAGCTATTTTCATATTGACTTGAACGGTTTCGTCAGTGATTACGCTTCCACGAACTGTTTTTCTTCTCCGTTCTCCCTCATAGCTTGGATTGAAGCCAACACCTTGGCTTATTATTATCCGGGTTTTTACCCCTCCATGGATGCCTGGCCGCATAGGAAAACCATCTTTATCTGAGCCTCCTGTAATCTTCAGTTTATGCCCTCCTAATCCAACGGCTGCTCCATCTATCGTCTCTCCGATTCTTCTCCCTATGAGCGGAACAGCTCGTGAACCTTCTAATTCGACTATTCGAGATTCCCCTACTTCTGGGTCTGAAATGATTATCTTGAATTTTGCCATAGACACTTTACCTTCGCGTGAAGCAAGTTTGATTATGGATTGTACACGGCGTTTTTAAAGCTTCCTTTCAAAATAAAGTATGCTAAAACTGCCATGGAGAATGCAAGATTGGTCTTTTAAAACTTTTCATGGGGAAAGCTAGTTTTATTAGCTCCCGTCGCAATGTTTATATTGGGAGATCCCTCCTCTGATTTCCCTTAGCGACTACTAATCGCTATCAACGTCAAAAATACGCCCCGTAGCTCTTCCGGCGGCGGCGTCAACCAAGACGTTAAAGGCGCTTAAAAACGCCCTACGAATGACCAAACGGTTGACCTCCAGTTACGGGGACAAAAAAGATGGAGACCTGATAAGCAAAGTTAGGTCCAACATAGGCTTAGCGCACAACCCCCCAAATCCAACCCACAGCAAAAGCGGCGAACTCCCAAATTATAAATCCGGTTGATCCTGCCGGACCCCACTGCTATCGGGATAGGACTAAGACATGCATGTTGTGCGTCTTCTAGCTATGAAGGAGACGCAGCACACGGCTCAGTAACATGTGGCTAACCTGCCCTTAGGACAGGGACAACCCCGGGAAACTGGGGCTAATCCATGATAAGCATGGATTCCTGGAATGGGTCCATACTGAAAAGGCGTCTAGATCATGCTTTGGACGTCGCCTAAGGATGGGGCCGCAGCCGATCAGGTTGTTGGCGAGGTAAAGGCTCACCAAGCCTATAACCGGTACGGGCCGCGGGAGCGGTAGCCCGGAGATGGACACTGAGACAAGGGTCCAGGCCCTACGGGGCGCAGCAGTCGCGAAACCTCCGCAATACACGAAAGTGTGACGGGGCTATCCCGAGTGCCGTCCGCTGAGGATGGCTTTTTTCCAGTGTAAGGAGCTGGAGGAATAAGGAGAGGGCAAGTCTGGTGTCAGCCGCCGCGGTAATACCAGCTCTCCGAGTGGTGGGGACGTTTATTGGGCTTAAAGCGTCCGTAGCCGGCTCAGCAAGTTCTCCGTTAAATCCAGCGATTCAATCGTTGGACTGCGGGGGATACTGTTGGGCTAGGGGACGGGAGAGGCCGACGGTATTTCCGGAGTAGGGGTGAAATCCTATAATTCCGGGAGGACCACCAGTGGCGAAGGCTGTCGGCTAGAACGAGCTCGACGGTGAGGGACGAAAGCTGGGGGAGCGAACCGGATTAGATACCCGGGTAGTCCCAGCTGTAAACGATGCGGGCTAGGTGTTAGGGTGGCTACGAGCCACTCTAGTGCCGCAGCGAAGGCATTAAGCCCGCCGCCTGGGGAGTACGGCCGCAAGGCTGAAACTTAAAGGAATTGGCGGGGGAGCACCACCAGGCGTGAAGCCTGCGGTTTAATTGGAGTCAACGCCGGAAAGCTTACCGGGAGCGACAGCAGAATGAAGGCCAGGCTGAAGATCTTGCCAGACAAGCTGAGAGGAGGTGCATGGCCGTCGCCAGTTCGTGCCGTGAGGTGTCCTGTTAA
>JBKHJI010000015.1:0-28112 GCA_046538175.1 Bathyarchaeia archaeon
CCCATAACCCCCTCCAAATCAGCCCCCGACTGCAAAACCAAAAAAGCACACAAAACCCCCACCAACAAACTCGCAAGTATCGGAACAACATAAACCGGCGACGCCCTAAACTCCGCCTCCGCCTCAGCCAAACAAACCCACCTACAACCCCATCAACAAACCAAACTAACCAATAACACTTTCCACAAAAAAAAGAAAAACGGATAAACGATCGACCGTGAAAACAGCTTATCCTCTAACTACCACCGACTTTCTGCCATGGGACAAAACCGTACCGCAAGGACCTTTAAGAACAACCTTGTCTCCATCAACGGTGAAAACCAAATCCTCTGCCTTGTAAACCAACTTAGAGCCTTTAGCTACGAGTAAATCCAAACCGTCTGCCTGATTCAAAAAACCAAAGATGAAACCACTATCACCACCGAAATCTGTACAACCCTGCTTTCTGCTATGAAAGAACTTGTCAAACAAACCGCCTGCTTCAGCTACAAAGTCCTGCGGCTTTTTATAGCCTACTTTCGCCAAATCCTCAGAACTAACTTCGACGAGCTGCTGCTCAACTTCTTCAACGCTTCCCAACATCAGAAAAACTCTGCTAACTTCCATTTCAACAGGCTTACCCATAGCTCCCTTCCCAGTCTCCACCACCGCGTCAAGAAGTAACCTACCGCGCCCCCTAAAAACGAAGCCTCTCTGCTGACCTTCAAGCATTACCGGAACGGCCAACGCTCCTCCACCAAGTTCCAAGAGGCCTCTCTCTGACTTCCACAACTTCAAATCTCCAACTGTTCTCTGAACAACATCACCCAACCGATAATGCTGCCGACTCATTCACGCTTCTCTCCTTCAAGAAAACCTGTTACCCTCCTAGCCATCCTGTAAGCCGTTCTACCCGGAATGGTTATGAGATAACGCCCCCGAACTTTCTCTTGAACCACCAACCCAGCCTCCTCCAACACGTTAAGATGACTCGAAAGCGTACTCGTAGTGATCTCCGAAAGTTTCTCTTGAAGCTCATTGATATATTTCCCCCCGCTCATAAGATCATCCAATATTTTCAAACGATGCTCATGGCCCAAAGCACTCATAACCGCAGCCATCTTCGAAAGATCAACTTCTACTTCAACTTCTCGCCTATATGGTTCTCGCCCCCTAAATATTCTCACACCCCGAGGACCGATGAAAACAGATTTCTCAAGCTCTCCATGTATACCTTCAGCAACGCCTTCCATAACATCTTCAACATAATCGTGCACTCGATCTCCAACGTCGATATATATGCCGCGACGTTTCTGCCTCTCTCCCGCCAACTCTTTAAGATGCTCCTTTAGGTTCGAGACTTCCTCTTTAAGTTTCTTCATTTCCTCTTTAAAGTCTTCAGACATTCTATTTTCCTCCAACAAACCCTCATTTTCATCCATCTGAATTCTACAAAAACCTAATACAATTCGACAAATATAAAGCTTTCTACACAAAACCTGCCTACGCCACTAACCCTAAAAGTCTATCAGCCTCAGAGAGTAAACATGTCCCCAGCTTTGGGCGCCACGGCTTTGAACCCCGCTTCTTTTTGAACCCACTTGGCAAATTTTTTACAATTCCCTTCGGCGCCATGAACAGTGAACACGGTGGGGTTGCCCTCTAATTTCTTCACAAATTCCTGAAGCTGACTGGCGCCACTATGAGAAGAAAAATCAAAATGCTTCACCTGAGCCTTAACCTTGCGTATCTTGCCGTCAATGACACATCTTCCCTTTTCCATCAGCTCCCGCCCCGGCGTACCTGGTATTTGATAACTCACCAAAAAAACAGCATTCCGGTTTTTCTTACCGAGCTTTGAAATATAAAAAGCAGCAGGCCCACCTTTCAACATGCCAGCCGGCGAAATAATAACGCCAGGCTTCTTGGGCGCCATTCTACGGTCTCTCCAACCATCCACCCACATCGCTGAATGAACGGCATTCATAAACAGACGTGGGTCCTGAAGAAACTCTCTATTGCCCATCATTATAGTGTTCGCCGCCCGCGCCATACCGTCAATTGTCACGGGATAATCAAAATGATGCGCCGCGAGAATGCATGCAATTTCTTGTGAACGTCCAATGCTAAAAGCTGGAACCAGAACTGTGCCTCCCTTCTCCACAACCTCTAGAACGCTAGTGACAAAGTCTTTCTCTAATTCCAAACGTTCTGCATGATCTGTATCGGCATAAGTTGTCTCCATAACTACAGCGTCAAGCTCCCCGTAATTACAGTCTGCCGGCGACAAAAGACGAGTTTTGAAAGTGTTAAAATCACTGGTGTAAAGAACACGTTTGTCTCCCGCTTCTAATAGAACTTGGGCACTTCCAGGAATGTGTCCCGCGTCAAGAAGCCGAAAAGATATGTCGCCGACAGTTTTGTTTTCCCCATAATTCGTGTAAACCGAATTTTCCATCATGTATTTCAATTCAAGGTATTCAAAGGGAAGGTAATAACCTGAAAGATGAACAAAATCTTTGATCAGCAGCTGCGCCAACTCGATAGTTAAACGCGTCGCATAAAGGGGGCATTTATCCTGAATGTAAAAAATAGGCAACGCCCCCGAATGATCAAGATGAGAATGAGTCAATACTAGAGCGTCCACTTCTTTAGGAGCGATATGCATAGGAAAACCCGGTTCATCACCCATCATGACACCATAATCCAATAACACCTGCGTCTTGTCAGTCTTCACCGCTATTGATATCCGTCCAACCTCGTGGGCACCGCCGAGAAACTTAATCTCTGTAGGAAACTTTCTCACCCTCTAACTCTCAACAAGCTTGCTGAACGTGCATCAACAGCCTTCACCAAACCCTTACGTAACGCTTCAAGAACACTTCCCACATCAGGCTGCGCCTCTACCTCCGTAAACACTGTCCACATCTCTCTCTCATTATGTGCATCTGTTCCGGCCACACCTGGCAAATTCTTTGTTTTAGCCAATTTCTTAGCCAACGCATTTTCTTTAGAGGTAGCGGTAGGATTTAAAACTTCAATAGCATGCGCCTCAATGTTCATAGCCAAGTCGCCGACACCCATAACCCGATACGGATGAGGCACTATGACTAAGCCGTCTGTCGTCTTCGCAAAATCAACAGCCCCATCAAGCGTCACTGGATGCTCCGGCTTTTCTTCAACACCCAAGACAATAACATCCCCATCACTGGTGCTTATTTCGATGCCCGGCAAAATCACCAAATCCTCGTAAACCTCTGCTAGCTTACGAACTCGAAAATAACCCTCCAAACTGTTATGATCAGTTATCGCTACTCCCTTAACGATAGACTGCCTCTGCAACTGCTCAACAACAACCTTTGGATCAATAGAAGAGTCCCCTGAAAAAACCGTGTGTAAATGCAAATCTACTCGAACCATACAATTTTTCTCTCAAACTACCAATTTTTGAAGGATTTCCACAACACTGTTTAAAACAGCATCGCTCAACGTCTCCTTTACACTTAAAACCGTTATTGATAAACCTTCTTTCTCCAAACGCTTACAAGCTGCAGAAACCTTACCCTTCCAAACCTCCACATTTTCAACCAAAACCACCTTCTCATAAAGAGACGAAGCAACATAGCTTCTAACCTGTTCAGCCACATAATCCAGTGTCTCAAAATCCAACGGAACGGCAATCTCATGTTGAGATAACGGATAAACCTCATCAAGCTCCAAAGGAACAACGCCGAAAGGAGCCGCATAAACACAAACATGAAATACACCATACTCTCCACCAAATCTCTCCAAAATCTTCGCAGCCAAACCTCTTACTTCCCCAGCAGTGTGAAAGGGCCTCTTTGAAGGTGGGGGCAACAAAACAAGAACCTTTGATCCTTTGGGCGGCGAATATCTCTCCTTCAGTAGTTTCCTATACCGTACAACTTCGGGACGCATAAGACCCAAACCCGAGAAAAAGAAAAGACCAACTTTCTTAGCCACAGGACCGTGGCCCTCTATGTAGCTTTCATATTTCTCGAGACGTTTCACAGCTTGGAAAAGAGCAGGATGCCCATGCGCCCTTGCCTCTACAAGTTCCCAGAGACGCCCTTCACTAACTGCCTGTTTTATACGTCTGAGCTCAGCAAAACTAACGTAAAGATTGTGTCTCGCCAAAAGCTCTTGCCTCTCCTGCACAGGTCTTTGCGCCACGTCCTTAGGAGTATTTTTTGCGCAGACTGGGCAGCCACATGGAAAATATTCAAGTTCGCCAAGCCTACTTGTGCCATATTCAGTCATATACCGATCCTGCCTCGCAAAAATCGCGTAGGCAGCCGAATCGAACATGTCACATCCCAAAGCCACGGCCAGAGCAAACATAAAAGGGTGTCCCGCCCCGAAAAGATGAAGAGGCCTATGCAGGGGCATGTTCATTTTTGCTGTTAAAATCATCTCCACCAAAACGTCGAACATGTAATTCTCCATAATAGTAGTGGGACTCCCCAAAGCGTGAATTTGAAAGGGCAGTCTTCCAACCTGTTCAGCTGAATAAGCGACTAAGTCAAGGTACTGTCCACCCTGTATCGGGGCAACCCACAAAACATCATCTCGCGTTTTCATTTCCACCAGCTGTTTGGCCCGTTCCAACGTCACGTCAACAGTCCCTCTCGCATATTCCCTAGTTGCACGCCATCTTGTCGGTACGTCCAATATAGTGGCGATGTCTGTGGAGATCTGTTCTTGATATTGCACAATTTCTGAAGGAGTGACGTCAACTTTGCCGTAAACTAGAATCTGATAGGCTCCTGAATCAGTCATGATCACGCCGTCAAAACCAAGAAGTTTATGCACCCCACATTCTTCTGTTGCCTCTCTGCAGTTTTGATTCTTCAAAATATACGCATTTGTTATCAACGCTTTGCAGTCAAACTCGGCGCCCATGATTTTGGGAGAGATAGGCTGAACAGCAGGATTTACCACGGGAAGCAAAACAGGAGTTTCAATTGTTCCACTTTTAGTTTTTATCTTCCCCAACCGCGCCATCACATCTCTGCTGCGGATTTCAAAGCACATTTATCTTACCAGCCAAAACATGCTTTAATAATCCCGCTATATTTCTTTATACCGCGCAGGAGAGAAAACAGCATGGTCTGCATCGTTTCTATGCGAGAGAAACCGAAGTTAAATAATCCCGTTTTAATAGAAGGCTTGCCGGGGATCGGATTTGTCGCAAACATCGCCGCATTACATCTCATCCGAGAATTAAAAGCCAAACCTTTTGCTGAAATTCACTGCTCTTCTTTCCAAGACTTCGCCGTAACTGCCGAACAAGGCGAAATTCGCTATCCCATCAACGAACTTTACTACTACAAAGGAGAAAGAAATAACCATCGGGACCTCATTATCCTCTACGGAAACACCCAAGCCTTGACTACAACCGGCCAATATGAAATTTGCGGACGCATTCTCGACGTATGCGAAGAGTTGGGCTGCCGCTTTGTAATAACTCTTGGAGGCCTGAAAAAAGAAACAGAAGCCGACAAGCCCAAACTATACTTTGCTGCCGCCGACAAAGAAACAGTTAGTAAACTGTTGGCGATGAAAGCCGAAATCATCCGAGGACAAATCTTCGGCGCGGCAGGACTTCTTGTGGGGCTTGGAAAACTGCGAAGTTTTCGCGGCTTTTGCTTATTAGCTGAAACTTTAGGGCTTTATCCCGACGGCGCAGCAACTCGCAAGGTTTTAAATCTAGTCTGTGACATGCTCAATTTACAAGTCAATCTTGACAATTTAGACGATACTGTAGAAGTTACAAGTAGCCTTTTGGAAAACTTTGGTTTGCTTGAACGCGCTGTTAAAGAAAAAGGAGAAAGGGAGTCTCAATTTCGCTGGTTTGTCTAACTCTTCATTTCACTCAGAAACTGCTCATACACCCTCTGCACCCGCTCAGCAGCAGGCCCTGTGCCTTCCACAACACCTTTCTGTGTGACTTTAATCTTCTCCATCACCCAGATGAACCCTTTGTCTTCATAAAGCCTCACCAAGTTTGGAAAAACCTTTTCCAACCGTTCCGCTAAAGCCTTAAGGTCGAAAGGTTTCTCTGCCGCAAATATCTTAGCCACAACGCTACCGCTTAACACAACTCTGTGCAACGTTTGCCCCTTTTCATCTCTGGCCTCCGACAAACAAAGACTCATGTTATCAGGATTTATCCCAGCAAGTGTTCCGCTAAAAGATTTGCCATCAGCAGTCTCTACAGTGACTTTCTTATCAAGCAAAGCGCTCACTTCATTGAAAAACCTTCTTTGTACAGCCGACAATTTTTCTACCTTCTCAATTCGCCGTCATATTACAATGTTATACCTTTTTAGGATTTTGATTCCTAAAAATCGTCTACCTGCTTCGGTCCATGTTCCTGTTCTTGTTTCAACATAACCATCATGTTTGAAGCAACATCTCGATATATCACGAGGTTAGGCCCCACCCAACTATCGTTTCCCACTTTTACTCCCGGCATAAACGAAGCGTTTATTCCAGTTTTAACGTTGTCTCCGAACACGACGCCCATTTTTCTTCTCCTCGTGTCTAAGACTTCGTCTCTGATTTTCATTTTAACTGTGCCACCGTCGAAACGGTAGTTGGCAACGGTGGTTCCCGCGCCTAGATTACAGTTTTCGCCTATTATGCTGTCGCCCACATAGGACAGGTGGCCAACGTGCGCTTTGTCCATTATCACGCTGTTTTTTATTTCGCATGCATTTCCAATTCTTACCTTTTGACCGATGCTAGTGTACGGCCGTATGAAACAGTTGGGCCCGATGTCACTATCTTTGCCAATGAAAACCGGACCTTCTATGTACGCTCCAGAACGAATCTTAGCGCCTTCCTCAACAATTGCGGGACCGACCAAGTGAGCGGCATCCTCGATTCGCCCCTCTATTTTTGGCTTTGTTTTTTCCAGAACCCAGCGATTAGCCTCAAAAAGGTCGCACAACAACCCCACATCAAAGACTTCACCGCTTGAAAGTTCGGCGGCGGCGATTTTGTGCCCTTTTGCCAAAAGCAAGGTGAGCGAATCAGTAATCTCCAGTTCACCTCTAGGCGAAGGTTTTGTTTGCCTAATCGCTTCGAAAATTTCTGTTGAAAGAACGTAGATGCCTACATTTGCCAAGTTAGTAGGGGCACTGCTTCGAAGCGGTTTCTCTACAATGCTCTCGACGTAGCAATCTCTGAGTTCGACCACGCCGTAATGCTCGGCATGTTCAACAGGGACCACCCCCATGGTACACACAGGCTTTTTCTCTTCATGCTTCTGACAAACGGTAGCTACCGCATTTGCAGTCATTAACCAGTCGCCATAAGTCAGAAGAAAGTTTTCGTTCACAAAAGACTCGGCAAAACTTGCGGCGTCTGCGGTACCCCTAAGTTGTTTCTGCAACGCATACTCGATTTTCATTCCATATTTTGTTCCATCTCCCAAAGATTCTTGAAGGACGTCGGCCATATAATTAACGACGAAAAGCACCTCACTTATTCCTGATTCTTTGAGGGCGATTAACACATTGTCTATTATTGGTTTGCCACCTACAGGGACAAGATGTTTGGGACGTGTTAATGTGAGAGGATGAAGGCGTGTTCCTTTTCCTGCGGCTAGAATTACTGCTTTCAACACTTCGACTCCCTGATCAACTTATTAACCAGCCTTGCAGCTTTTATCATAATCCTCTCGGCAGTTTTTCTGTTTTCTGCTTCTACTGTTATACGAATTAAAGATTCTGTTCCTGAGGGTCTTATTAGGATCCAGCCTTCTTTCAAAGTTAGCCTGAAACCGTCTTCTTTCGACTGCTTTTCTACTTGAAGAAAGAGTGTAGGCAAAACTTCAATTGTTTTTTCTAGCACAACAGATTTAACAGGCTTTGGACATGAGATATTTTGTCTCATTAAAGCATAGCGTGGCAGTTTTGAAACGAATTGAGACAAGGTTTGCCCTGTTTCTTCCAACGCTTGGACTAGTAAGATTGAGGAGAGTATGCCGTCTGGACAGTAGTGGTAGTTTGGGTGTATCCATGCCCCACACGGTTCTCCTCCGAAGACTGCTTTGTGTTTCTTTATAGCTTCAGTAATGTTCACATCGCCCACTTTGGTTCGAACGACTCTGCCGCCTTCTGCTTCCACAGCTTTTTCTACACACATTGAAGCCTCCACATGCGTGATTACTGTTCTGCTGTTTTTTTGATGTTTGATTACGTGGGCGGCGTAAGCTGCAAAAATTCTATCCAGAGACGTCATGCGTCCTTTTTCATCTACGGCTACCATTCTGTCCCCGTCTCCGTCGTACGCTATTCCCAAGTTTGCCTTCAGTTTTCTAACTAAGCTACACAGTGGCTGAAGGGTTTCCTCGTTTGGTTCGGCTGTCCTCCCAGGAAAATGCCCATCCGGATGAGAGTTGACAGAGATTATTTCGCAACCCAACTCGTGGAATATTTTTGGAGCCAGATGACAGGCGGCTCCGTTGCCCGAATCTACGATTATCCTCCAAGGTTCAGAGATTTTGACAGCCTCTGTTACCATTCGAACGTAGCGCATGGTTTCGTCTACTATGGTGGTTTTACCTATGTTTTGCCAACTAGCTAGCTTGAATTCTCGTCGGGCTATTACACTCTCTATCTGACTCTGCTGAGTCTCATTGTAGGCGGTGGTGTCTGCATTGTAGAGTTTTATACCGTTATATTCTGGAGGGTTATGGCTAGCGGTTACCATGGCACCAGCATTTGACTCTGTTTGCCCCGTGAGATATGCTAAAACGGGTGTAGGTACGATGCCTTGCTGCAGAACGGTGGCACCGCAGCCATTTATGCCCGCTACTAAGGCATTATGAAGCATAGGCGACGTGGTGCGTGTGTCGTGAGCGGTGAGGATTCTTCCTGCTTTTGTGTAGGTCGCCAAAGCTTGGCCGATTCGGAGGGCAAGAACTGGTGTTATAGTGTTAATTTTTCCTCTTATGCCGCTGGTTCCGAATAGATGTGTCAAAGACGTTCTCCCTGTTTTTTGTTGCTTTATAGTGGTTTATAGTGTTTATGTGTAATGCCATTAAAGAAAGAAATATGCATGGATATGTAAGAGGCTTTTCCAGTTTTACAGGCTTACACCTTATATCTCAGATCTCAATCATGCTTTGGCTCTAAAGCTGGATAAGCATGGGGGTCCTCTCTCGTCTAAGTACTCATTATGCATTCGTTCAAGGCAACTTCCTACTTTTAACCATCACTTGGATATTAATGAACTTCGCAGCTCCTATCCCACAGACTTATGCCAGCCTCTACTTCAAAGGATTAGGAGCTGACGACTTCATTCTGAGTGTGATAGGATTTTCCGGAACCATCGCTATAGCATTGGTTCAGTTTCCAGGCGGCTACCTCGCCGATAGGCACGGTAGACGTTGGCTTGTGTTTACCATGACCTTCGGCGTTGCTTTATCTTACTTCTTCTACATCATTGCACCAACGTGGCAATTCATCGTCATAGGCGCCATGATGCAAAACTTCTGTCTTCTCTATCAACCAGCATTGTTCGCTATAATGCTTGATTCAGTAGCGCCGGAAAACCGCGGCGCAGGTTTCACCTTTCAATCTGTTGTCACAAACCTTGCGTCTATTCCCGCCTCTCTGATTGCAGGTTTTCTCGTTCTCACCTTAGAGCTTGATATAGGCATGCGAATTGCTTACACTATAGTTATGGTTTTCTTCTTTGTTGCCGCGATCCTGAGAGTCAAACTGAAAGAAACTCTCCCCCAGAACAGCGGAAATACTCGCCCAAACTTCCTAAACGCCTTAAGAGAATACCCCAAAGCAGTGAAGGAAGGCCTACAAGTCTGGAAACAAGTGCCAAAAGCAACATTCTACCTTTTCATCGCCTCTTCAGGTATGAGCAGCCTGTTAATTTCGTGTTACATATACTTCGTAGTCTACGCCGTCGAAATTCTAAAGCTACAGCAATTCCAATGGGCTCTCGTAATGGCTTTCACGTCCATGAGCATAGCTATTCCAACAATAATAGCCGGACAGAAAATGGATCGAACTGGGCGCAAACACCCATTGATCATAGGCTTCCTACTCTATATCCCAGCGATGCTGATCTTCTTAAACGCCAACTCTACAACCATCTTTGCAGCTTTCTTCTTTTTCGGCTTAGGCCAAACTCTGCACTGGACCAGCTACCAAAGCCTAATAGGCGACCTCACGCCACGCAATCTCAGAGGAAAAGTCGTAGGCTGCAGTCAATTCTTTATGTATATAAGCCAAGCGTTAATCCAACTAGTAATCGGCGCCCTTTACGCATATGTGTCACCACAGTTGCCTTTTCTACTACTTGCAGCCTGTTCGATTCCCTTTTCCCTGTTGGTTTTTTTTAAAGTCTTCGATCCTAAAACAAAAGAAATCTAATCTAACATGAAATCTGTAAACAGCAGCCGCATTATAATTCAAGAGCTAGTGATTGTTTTTGTAAATGGCAAAGATTGAATGGCCATAATCAAAGGAGTAGCAACTAGAGCGAACACAATTGTGTTCGTAACCGTATGAATAATTGGAGGATAAGGATAGTATAATGGTATAAAAGTAAGAAAAATAGCCTCAAAAACCGAAGAGTATACTGGATACGCCAAATAGAACCCAACGCTAGAAAAAACGTCGTAAATGAATGTCAATATGCCCCCCCACAACGCCATCTCAAAAACAAACTTTGCTCCTTTTTTGTTTGGATTTCGCAATTTACCTAGAATCCCACCGACAACCCCGAAAAGCGCCCCCAACATGGCCATCACAAAAAGAAGAATCGGCGAAATTGTGAAAATCCAAGCTGCCGGATGCGCAAAGGGCGATGGAATCATCATATAAAGCGTCACCGCCACACTTCCGACAACAAGACCCATAGCCCAACCGAAACAGAAACCAGTAACAAAAATCGCCACAGTCATAAATTCAACTACGCCTGGAAGAGAAGCCATGCCTAGACCTCTGGCATATGCGAGTACAATGGTGGCTGCGGTGAGAGCCGAGGCCAAGGCGATTTTTCGTGTATTAAACCGTATCATGGTTGGATAATCCATCCAACCGATATTTAATACTTAAGCACATATAAGCCTTGCCAAAGGTCTCAGCAGAATTCAACTAGAGAATCATGAACACATTATTTCACATAATCTTTCTCAACAGCTTTAAAGCCTAGTTCAAAAGCCTTAATGTTTACGTCAGCGTATTTTTTTGGAACTAATTCTTGTAACGTTTCTTCTAGAATCTCCAATTTCAAAGGCAACGTTCCAGTGGCCGCTAGCGCCCCGATCATCACTATGTTCCGAGTTATTGCACTGCCAGCTTTTCGAGCTAAAGCTACTGCGTCGATTTGGATAACATTTCCTGCAAAGGCATGTATATGCCCGAAAATCTTTTTCACATCTGGATATTGCGTGCCGCTAATTTTGAAAGGCCTGTTGTTTACCAAGATTATGGTTTTTTGGGAGGCGAATTTAATGTTACGTAGCGCTTCCATAGGTTCGAGGCTGACGATAACATCTGCCGTCCCTTCCAAGACCGTGGGGGCAAGGGCTTTCTCGCCGATTCGTACGTGGGAGACGACGGCTCCTCCTCGTTGAGCCATTCCGTGAAGTTCGCTCACACGCGCGTTAAAGCCTTCTTTGACAGCGGCAGTTCCCAATATTTCCGCAGCTAGCAAGATTCCTTGTCCGCCGACTCCAGCAAACACGACGTTCCAAGTTTTCACTAATTTTCGCCTCCTCGAATAGCGTTGTAAGGACAAATCGCTACGCATAATGTGCAAGTGGTACACAATGTTTCATCAATTGTGAGTTCGCCGTCTTTGGGCACTAACGCAGGGCATCCGGTCAATTTGACGCATGCCATGCAGTTGTTGCATTCCTCTGTGATTTTTACTGGTTCCACTTGGATCCCTTTTCTTCGTCTTTCCCTCAAAACTAGTAGTGTACAAGGCGCACGGAAAACGACCACCGAAGGACCTTGCGTCTTCAAAGCTTCCTTAAGAACTTTATTTGCCTCCTTGACTTTGAAGGGATCAACCGTTTTGACGTATTTGACGCCAAGCCCTCGAGCGACATCTTCTATCAAGATGCGGTTTGCTTCTATTCTCATACCTGTTTTTCCTGTCCCAGGATGAGGCTGATGTCCAGTCATAGCCGTTGTTAGATTGTCTAGAACTACGAGAGTGACTTTGTGATTGTTGTAAACCGCGTTAACAAGACCAGGCATAGCAGCATGGAAGAAAGTCGAGTCTCCTAGAACTGCCAACGTATCAGAACCCGTAACTCTGTTTATCCCACCAGCCGTTCCTATGCTAGCTCCCATACAAATCAAGACATCTCCCACCATTAACGGGGGTTGAATACCCAATGCGTAGCAGCCGATATCTGTAGGCACTATTGCTTTTCCACCAGTTGCGGTTCGGATAACGTGAAACGAGGCTCGGTGGGGGCAGCCGGGACAGAGAATAGGCGGTCTCGACAACAAAACTTCGCTGGCTTGACTGTATCTGCTGTCAATTAACTCAAAATCGATCGATGACTTTTTCCCAGTTATCTCAGCCAATGCCTCTACCACTATACGTGTTGACAATTCGCCAAAATGGGGAAAGAAAGAGGTTCCCGTTTTTCCATAGATTTTCACGTTAGGGGAATGGTCTTTGGCCATTGCCTTCACTTGCATCTCCAAATATGGCGCCAACTCTTCTACTACAATGATTTTGCTGTATTTTTTTAGGAAATCAGCGATCTTCTGTTCCGGAAGTGGGTAAATCATACCGAGCTTCAAAACTCCAGCGTCCAAACCAAGAAAGTCCACAGCTTCAGCCACATAATTGTACGCAGCGCCAGAAGAAATTATGCCAAACATTCGACCCCGCCGCACCGCTTGATTGTAAAACGAGTTCTCCGAAATTTCTTTAGCCCGTTCAACCTTTTTCAACAAAGCCTTATGTTGTATGCGGGCGTGAGCAGGAACCATAACGAAACGTTTAACGTCCTTAACAAATTCACCTTTTAGGTTAGCCTCTTTCAAGGCACCGTAGGTTACGGGTCCCCTAGTGTGGCTAACCCTGGTAGTGGTACGCAGCAAAACGGGTAGTTGTAGCTGCTCCGAGATTTCTATGGCGAGGGGCACCATGTCCTTGGCTTCTTGGGCGTTAGATGGCTCAAAGCAGGGCAGCTTGGAAAGCAGTGCGTAATAGCGGTTGTCTTGCTCGTTTTGCGAACTATAGCATTCAGGATCATCCGCGGTGACGACTACCATGCCGCCCCGCACACCTATGTAAGCCAAAGTCATCACAGCGTCTGCAGCCACGTTCAACCCAACATGCTTCATAGCAACGAGTGCTCGGACACCGCATATGGCAGCACCTGCAGCCATCTCTACAGCCACAATTTCGTTAGTGGAATACTCCATATACAAGCCAGCGTCCTTTGCAATTGAAGAAACAGAGTCGCCGATTTCCGAAGCCGGTGTACCAGGATAGGTAGTTACAACTCCAATTCCTGCTTCTAGGACGCCTCTAGCAATGGCTTCATTACCCAAGAGAAGAACACGTTTACCTTTTCGGTCTTCCAATAACACTTGGAGGTTCGGCAAAAACATAGGCCTCCATTATAAGAACAGTGTTCATGAAGGAAGCCGCTCTTATAAGTTTCGTAATGGAAGCCATGTTGGTTTGGACAAAACGAATTTGTAGGTCAAGTTGTTAACTGTTGCAGGTGTGGTGAAAACTATTTGCAGAGAGACAAGGTTTTCAAGCATATAGATCAGCATTATGTAGAACATCTTGGTAAGCTTCAAGAACTCGTTCGACAGCCTTCCATTTCGGCCGAAAACAGAGGAGTGAGGGAATGTGCAGAACTCGTTAAAAACTATTTTGAAGACCTCGGATGCAAAAACACGCGGCTGATCGAAACTTCTGGATTTCCAGTAGTTTATGGATATTACGATGCTGGCGCCGACAAAACCATAATCATCTACTTCATGTATGACACCCAACCAGTCGACGATCCAGGGTGGGACGTTCCGCCTTTAGAAGGTAAAGTGATTGATATCCCTCCTTTCGGAGATTGTCTGGTAGCAAGGGGAGCAATTAACACTAAGGGAGAACTTCGTGCTTTTCTAAACGCCTGCGAGTCAATTAAAGCTGTAGGCGAGGAAATTCCTGTCAATTTAATGTTCGTTGCGGAGGGCGAAGAAGAGTTGGGCAGCAGACACTTGCCAGAGTTTATCAAAAAATATGAGCACGAGTTGAAGAAAGCTGACGCAGTGTTCTTCCCTTTCGCCGATCAAGATCAGAAAGGAAAAGTGGTAAACTATCTGGGCGTGAAAGGAATCGTCTATTTTGAGTTAGAACTTGACGGAAAAAGTTGGGGCTACGGACCTAGCGAATTTGATATTCACGGAAGCAACAAAGCTTGGATTGACAGCCCTGCATGGCGAATGGTACAAGCTCTAAGCACTATGACTACTAAAGACGGAAACAAAGTGTTGATTGATGGTTTCTATGAAAAAGTTTTGCCACCCAGCCAGGAAGATTTACAGCTAGTGGAGAAACTAGAGAAAACCTTTGACGAAGACTCTTTCAAAGACATTATGAAAGTTGAAAAATTCATTGAAGACACACACCGCAAAGAAGCTCTGCTGAAATATCTGTACTCGCCGACTTTGAACATAAACGGGGTCTGGAGCGGCTACATCGGACCTGGAACCAAAACCGTACTGCCCCACAAAATCACGGCAAAAATCGACGTCAGATTAGTGCCCAACATGACGGTGGAAGAGGTTATCCCAAAAATGAGGAAGCACCTCGACAAACATGGTTTCCGAGAAGTCAAGATAGTAGAGTTGGAAGAGGGCTACGGATGGGCAAAAACCAGCGTCAAAGAACCTGCTGCACAAGCAGTCATCAAAACCTACTGCGAATTTGGCTACACACCAGAAATATGGCCCCACATGGCAGGCAGCGCACCTTTCTGCATGTTCAACCGCGAACCCTTAAACCTACCTTTCGTCATTGGAGGCTTAGGCCACGGCGGAAGAGCCCACGCACCAAACGAGTACCTCGTTGTCGGAGAAGGCGGACCTACAGGCGGGCTGTGTACTCTTGAAAAATCTTATGTGGCGATCCTCGACAACTTGTCCAAAATGGGTTAAAGCGAAATACATTGTCCAAATCCAGAGATTTGTATGCTGCTTCGGAAAAAAGAGGATAAAAAGAAGACAGGAAAAAAAGGGTGATATGGTTACATTTGTTTCATCAAATAATTCAGTATGGTCAATTTCTGCATTTCGGTAGTGCCTTCATAAATCTCGGTTATCTTCGCACAGCGGTGGAATCTTTCTAAGTGATAGTCCGCTAAATAGCCGTATCCACCGTAGACTTGGATAGCGTCGTCGGTAACTTCCATGGCAACTCTCCCAGCGTAAGCCTTCGCCATCGAAGTAGCCATAGGACTAACCTTCCCTTGATCGTAAAGCCAAGCAGCCTTGTAGGTCAAGAGTCTTGCAGCTTCGATTTTAATCGCCATTTCTGCAAGTCTGAAAGATACTGCTTGGAAGTTGATTATTGGAGCACCAAACTGCTTTCGATTTTTGGCATATTGAAACGCTCTTTCAAAGGCGCCCTGAGCCATACCTACCGCTTGGGCGGCCACGGTGATTCTTGTGCCGTCAAAAAGCTCCAGAGCATAGTAAAAGCCTTTGTTCAATTCGCCCACTAGGTTGCCTTCGGGAACTTTAAGGTCGCTTAAAGCCAACGATCCTGTAATGCAAGGTTTGATTCCCATTTTGCCATGTAGCTTTGCAGTCTCCAATCCCTGCATATTTTTTTCCACTAAAAAGAGGCTTTGTCCTCGGTGGGGCGGTTTGGCGTCGAGATCTGTCTGGCATAGGATGACGAAGAAGTCAGCGATGGGCGCGTTGGTGATGAATTCTTTTGCACCATTAACAACCCATCTGTCTGAATCTTTTACTGCTGTTGTGTCCATGCGGGTTATGTCGCTCCCATGTTCTGGCTCAGTGAATGCTGCGGCGGATATAGCGTCACCTTTGGCTAGAGGCGGAATGCATTTTTCTTTTTGCTCACGGGTTCCATGTCTTAGCAGAATGTCTGGAATCATGAGGTTACCCAATGACACTGCAGCCCCTAGTCCAGGGTCTGCTCGGCACATTTCCTCCACTACGATGCAGTCTTCTATCAAGCCGTAGCCTTGCCCGCTATATTCTTCCGGTATTCTCATGCTTGTGAATCCTAGCTTGGCAGCTTTTTTGTAAAGTGCCATGGGAAATTCTTCTTTTTGGTCAAATTCTAAAGCCAGTTCAGGCGTAAACTCTTTTTCACAAAATTCTTTGACAGCTCTTCTAATTTCTTTTTGTTCTTCGTTAAACTCAAACTGCACTTGTGTTTCCTTCCATTTCGTTGAGATTTATCCCTTTTCAACTTCTTAGTTCATATACTTTACGTGTTATTGCCTAGTAGGATTTTGGTAATCCTAAAACATGTTCTCCAATGAACGCTAAAGCCATCTGATGAGTTACTGGCGCCAGCCGGATGAGGTTTACTTCTCTCCACCAACGTTCCACATCATAGTCAACTGCGTAACCATAACCGCCAAGAGTCTGCATAGCATGATAAACCGCTTGAGTGCCAGCTTCAACCGCGGCAACTTTAGCCATATTTGCCTCTGCCCCACATGGTTGTTCTTTGTCGTAGAGCCAAGCAGCTCGATAATTAAGCAGTCTAGCCGCTTCGATCTTTGATTTAGCCTCTGCAAGTGGGAATTGAAGCGCTTGATGCGATCCTATAGGAACTCCGAAAACTTTTCTCTGCTTAGCATACTCCACGGCTGTTTTAATTGCAAGCAGTCCGATTCCACTTGCCGTTGCCGAGAAAGACATTCTTTCAGGATTTAAAGTGTCCAAGATGAGATACCAGCCTTTATCTTTCTCCCCTAGCAAGTTTTCTTCTGAAAGTCTAAGGTCGCTGATGAAAACGTCACAGGTCTTCGAGTAGTGAATCCCATGTTTTTCTATAGGCGTAACTTCTATGGCGGGATTGGGCAGATCCACAACGAAGAGGCTTAAGCCAAAGGTCCTTTTTGGAGCTTTTTCCAGACGGGTCGTTCGGGTTATGAGCACCATCCCTTTGGCTCTGTCTGCTCCTGAAATGAAGGTTTTGCGTCCATTAATTACGTATCCGTCTCCTTCTTTCACAGCCATGGTTTGTGTGTTCAAAGTGTTCGTTCCAGCATCGGGCTCGGTTAAAGCCAAACAGAACTCCACACCTTTAGCGATTTGGGGAAGGTATGCATCTTTTTGTTTTTCACTTCCATGCTTCACAATAGATAAGCCGCCGAAAACGGAGGTCAGACACAGGAACCATGTGCCTGCTAGCCCGCAGCTTTCAGAAGAGAGAGTTTCCATCGCTAGAATCATCTCGAACATCCCCATTTCGCCTCCACCGTACTTTTCGGGAACTAAAATGCCAACGAAGCCAGCGTCGACGAGGGCTTTCCAGAAATCCTCTGGAAACACGTGGTTCTTGTCTTTTTCTCTCCAATACTCTGGCCCAAAGTCTTTAGCTATTTCGGAGGCTGCTTGAACAATCATTTTCTGTTCTGCACTAAGTTCAAAATCCAAGGCTTTTCACCAATCCAGTTTTTCAAAGGAAACAGATGCTTGACGCTTGTAATATGTTTAGCGTAAACAAAAATAATAAACCTGGGCGGAGCCTTGAATTGTCCAATTCCAATCAATGCTCCACCTTGTAGCTTAGGCTATTTGCCTTTCCAATTAGGTTTTCTTTTTTCCGTAAAGGCTGATACGCCTTCTTGCAGATCTTCGCTGGACGCCACTACGCCGAATCCTTCGCGTTCTAGGGCCAGCGCTGACTCCAAGTCTACGTCTGCGCCTTTATCGATTAGAGTTTTCGCCACTTTCATCGCCACAGGAGCTTTGCTAGCTAGGTCTTTAGCGAATTCTCTGACAGCTGTCATCAATTCTCCAGCAGGCACCACCTTATTCACCAATCCCATTTGCAAGGCAGTCTCGGCATCTATGATCTTTCCAGTGAAAACTAGTTCTTTAGCTCGCGCTTTGCCTACAAATCGGGTGAGCCGCTGAGTTCCACCCCAGCCTGGAATGAGGCCGATGTTAATTTCAGTCTGTCCCATTCGTGCTTTATCGCTAGCGATGCGGAAGTCACAGGCCATGGAAACTTCCATACCCCCGCCTAAGGCGTAGCCGTTGATGGCGGCGATGACGGGTTTTTCGAGGCTTTCGATGGCGTTACAGATTTTGTAACCCATGTTTGACAGTTCTCGAGCCTTAAGCGCAGTAATGCCCTTCATGGCTTTTATGTCTGCGCCTGCAGAAAAGGCCTTTTCTCCAGCGCCGGTGATGACGACGGCTTTGACGTTTTCGTCTTTTCGGGCGTCTTCTATGGCTGTTAGGAATTCTTGGGCGAGTTCTTGGCTCCACGCGTTCAGGGCATCGGGGCGATTAAGCGTTATAGTGGCGATTCCTTCGCTTTTCTCGTATATTATGTATTGGAAATTCATAGGGGTTCCTCGCTATTTTTTCTCGATCCAGTCGTAAAAGCCTTTGCCAGTTTTGCGTCCTAGGAGGTTGGCACGTACCATCTGTTTTAGTCCTGTGGTGGGTTGGAATTTAGAGTCGATTTCTTGTGTCAACACTTCTGAAATAGATAGCATGGTGTCGGCGCCTATGTAATCTAAAAGCGTTAGAGGCCCCATAGGCCAGTTCAGCCCGAGTTTTATGGCCTTATCTATGTCTTCCTTGTCTGCTACGCCTTCCCAGTAAAGGGCTACAGCCTCGTTTAAAGCAGGAGCTAATATGCGGTTAACGATAAATCCTGGGCTGTCCTTCTTAACCAGCACGGTTTCTTTTCCCATTTTGTGCGCTGTATCTAACACGGTCTGAACTGTTTCGTCTGAGGTTTCGATGCCTTTAATCACTTCTACTAGACGCATTAGCTGTGGCGGGTTAAAGAAATGCATGCCGCAGACTTTTTCAGGCCTTTTAGTAGTAGAACCCAATTGTGTGATGCTGATGGAACTCGTGTTCGACGCAATTATAGCGTGGGGCGGCGCGTGTTTGTCGGTCTCTCGGAATACAGGGTTTTTTATCTCGGTTTTTTCAGGAACCGCTTCGATAATCAGGTCGGCATTTTTGGCAGCTTCTTCTAAGCTGAGTGTAGGATGGATTTGCCCTAAAATTTCGTTCACTTGGTCTTTTGTGAGTTGTCCTTTGCTTTCGAATCTAGCTAGGCTTTTGCGTATCATTTCCATACCATTGTCGACGAAGCGTTGTTCGACGTCTCGGAGCCACACTTCGAACCCGCTTTGTGCTGAAACTTGACAGATTCCGTGACCCATCAGTCCAGCGCCTAAAACTGCAATTCTCTTAACTTCCATTCAACTATCCCTTCTAGTCAATCGAGAAAAAGTGCTTATGGCATTCAGAAGTTATTAGTCTTTGGGATATTAGGGTTCAATTCCACACGGATCAACGGTCTAAATTGCTTGAACAGTTTAGAAGATCCCTTCTCCCCTCAGATCTTTCACTCTTTTGGCTTTCCCTTCAAATCTCGGTAGACTGTTGTATGGAACCAACACCACGTTCGCGCTGATTCCAGTTACAGCCCTTACCGATTCGACAATTTTGAGGCTTAGCTCGCGAAGTTTGGCAAGATTTCCTCCCACTTTTTCGAAGAGTTCCTTTTCAGGCTCCACCTGAAGGGTTATGGTGTCTAAGCGTTCTGGACGTTCGAGAATAATTTGATAGTTCTGCGACGCACCTGCCACTTGAAGTAACGCATGTTCTACCGTGCTTGGCCACATTTTCACACCTCTAATCTTGAACATGTCATCTGCTCTGCCCAGAATTCGGTTCATCCTCCCAAAAGTTCTCCCACATGAACACATTTCAGTGGTGATAGAGGTCACGTCGCCTGTTCTAAACCTAAGCACCGGCGTAGCCTCTCTAGTCAACGTTGTTAGCACTAACTCTCCGGTTTTTCCCTCTTCAAGCTTTTCTCCAGTTGCTGGATCAATTATCTCAGGTATGAAATAATCTTCGTAAACATGAAGTCCATCGTGCTCTGGACATTCTACCGAAACTCCGGGGCCAATTACTTCTGAAAGACCGTAAACGTCAAAGGCTTCAAGGTCCAAAAGGTCCTGAATTCTATGCCTTAACTCTTCAGACCATGCTTCTGCACCGAACAAACCACTTTTCCATTTAAGCTCTTTCGTTGGTTCGATGCCCATTTTTTCTTTTGCGTATTCGCCTAAATAGGCAGCGTAGCTAGGCGTGCATGCAAGCACGGTTGTTTCGTATTCCTTTGCAAGTCTTATTTGCCGTTCGGTGTTGCCAGAAGCGATGGGCAAAACTGTGGCTCCTATTTCCAACGCTCCATAATGAAAGCCCAAACCGCCTGTGAACAAGCCGTACCCGTATGCGTTCTGCACTATGTCGCCTTTCTGTGTTCCTGCAGAGGCATAGATTCGCGCCATTGCTTTAGCCCAAACTTCTAAATCGTTTTTGGTGTAGGCGCAAGTTGTCGGATGTCCTGTTGTTCCAGAGCTTGCATGTAGTTCCAAAACTTTGCTTATCTCTACGGTGAGCATTCCGTAGGGATAGGCTTTTCTAAGATCGTCTTTAGTGGTGAACGGTATTTTTCTCAAGTCCTCTAAGGTTTTTATGTCATTGGGAGTTATTCCAGCGTCCTTAAATTTTTGTTTGTAGACAGGATTTTGTTCAAAACAATATTTCACGATTTTTCGCAGCCTTTCCTTTTGCAGTTCTTCAAGTTTTTCCCTGGGAACTGTTTCATATTCTGGCTGGTAAATCCAACTTTTAAGTGTGTTTTTCATTTTTTCACCTTGGAGTGGAGTTGTTTCGAGTTGACTATGTGACTGTGAAGCGGCACTTAAAACTTACGAGAAATTCACTGCATACTTGGGAACAATGTTTCAAGTTTTCTTCTGGCTACGGGCTTTGTGGCGAGGCTTACTATGAGGTAAATCGCTGCACAACCAAACATTAATAGAAACGCCCAATGACCCCAATGATATAAGCCGAAGGCCGCTCCGTAAGCTTTAGGGTGAAGCAAAGTTAGGATTAAGCCATAAATTATAGAGGCAATAGCGCCCCACTTTGTTGCTCTCTTCCAATACATGGAAACTCCGACAACAAAGAAAAATATGCCTGCCTGCGCCACTGCTGAACCAGCCATGAATTCTGAAAGAATCGGCGGAGGTGAGGTGAAGGTCCACCATAAGGGTATAGCAATGAAGGGGATAAGTATCAATCTAGTGAGCCCTAGAAGTGTTTTATGAGAGGCTTGAGGATAGGCGTTGTGAACTAGGTCTCGCGTGATGTTTGTAGCCATTATCATAACCATTCCTGCCAAAGTTGCAACCGACGCCGCAAAGACACTCGCAGCAAACAAAGACGCAAGAGGAACGCCGCCAGCGCTTATGCTTGCATAAACTGCTGCCGAGTCACCGTAAATAGGTTGCTGAACAGCCATTAAAGTATCGCCCCAAACCGCTCTTGCGGCAAAGCCGACGGCGCCGATCCAGAGAGGTGTTAAACCTCCTATGATTATTATCAGCAGCAGCATCCAATATTCTTGCTTCGTAATTTTACGAGTGCCTAAAAAGCGAGCTATATTGTGGGGGAAACCTGTTGCCATAAAAAGAAACATGAACAAAGCGGCAAAAACACCCACGTAATCTACTCCTGGAAAAGCCAAGCCATCAGGAGATGGCAGAGGTAGCGTATATTCTCCCAAAGGAATTTGAGTTTGATTTCCCCCAGGTGTGGTGAAATTTTGCATGGCAATAGTTTCAGATATTTGTGCCGGGCCACCTGCCCAGAGAATGGCTACTATACCCAAAGTCCAACCGACAATCGTGAGAACAACCCCTTGAAAACATGCAACCCACTGGGTGCCTGTATATCCGCCTACAGCCAGGTATATGAGCACAAAGATCGCTGTTGCTATTAAGCTTCCATAGAAAGGAGTGTTGGTGGTTATTGTCCAAACGGTTGCCATGGCTTTGTACTGCCCAACCGAATAGACTACTAAAAGGACAATCATGGTCAGGCCAGCCAATGCCTGTAGCATTTTACTTTCGAATCTTACCCTCAACATTTCCGGAACTGTTCGGGCGCCAAACGCCACATATCTTCGCATCCTATAGCCAATCGCCAAAACCAACGCTATCCCCATTATGCAAGTTGTGCCGATCAACCAGCTTCCTGACCAACCATAAGCGTAGCCCAAACCTGCATTTCCAAAGATTGCCCAGCCGCTCAAATAAGTCGCTACCAAAGCGAAACCCGTGACAAAAGGACCCAGATCTCCACGACCGACAAGCCATTCTTCGAAACTTTTAGCTTTTTTCCTCATCAAGAAACCTAAAAGAATGCTTATACTTAGGAATGCTGCTATGGCGACGATGGCGCCAGTTGCTATTTCCGGTCCTGACTCGGGTATGGGCTGTGGCACTTAGTCTTCCTCCCAACAATAACGAGTCTTTATGAAAACGGCTACGACTGCGAAAATTATAGCAAATAAGGCGTGGGCCCAGTAAGCATACCAGCCACCTAGCAAGTAGGCGACGAGTGGAACTAGAATGAAACATAACACCATGATTGCCAGCAGACCGTAAACTTTAGTCATGGTAATTCCCTCTGGTCTTTTAAGAGTCGTAGTTTACTGCTTCACTCTTTAAAAGAGTATTCCTCGTTTCACAAGGATTGTTTGGCCAAGATTCGATATGCGTCTAGTCGTCATAAAAAAATGCAAAAAAGGACACTTAAGGGTTGATAGAACAGCCGAGGCTGCAAATTAGCTCGAGGCCAAGAGTTTAGTTATGGCGTTTGAGGTATGGGAAACTCGTGCTTACACTTTGGACACTTTGCGCTATTGCAGTGGACAAGAGATGGACAGCCAGAACATGCAAAAGCTCTTCCGTAACTGATGTCAAATGTGAAACCGCATTTTGGACAGCGAATTAGATTTTTACTCTTTGACATTTGTTTCTCTTCCGGTGGCGTCCATATGCAAGAATCTTGAGCCGTTTTAAAAGTTTTTTCTAACCACTAACCAGTCATTCTAAAGGCAAAGGTGCGAGAAATCTTTAAGAACCAAGTTGAACATGTCATACCGATTAATGACGCCGTGCACGAAAGAAGAAACAGGGATAGGTAATGTCTAAGACTGTAGAGGCAGAGAGAGCCGAACTTTATAAAGACAGTTCGGTTCAGGCCTTACTAAGCAAGTTTTTGGGTGGAGAAATCACTAGACTCGATCCTTCTTTCGATTCTGATCATGGTTATAGATATCCCGTCGTTGAAGCAATTTTGGGAGAAAAGCCGGAAAAAGTAGAAGGTTTTTTAGCCAAGCTTAACAAGGTGGGGATTCTAGAAAAAGAACTGTACGATAAAGCGCTGTTTTGTCCCCACTGTGGGTCTCCGAAAATCTCGATACATTATGATTGTCCTCATTGTAAATCTTTCAATGTCAGAAAAAGTTCTTTAATAGAGCATCTGCAATGTGGGTACATTGACGCCGAGGAACGCTTCAAAAAAGGAGAGCAACTTGTCTGTCCAAAATGTGGCAAAAAACTGTCAAAACCTGAGGTTGATTACCGAAAAGCTGGAATATGGTGCACATGCAGTAACTGCAAAAAAAGCTTTGACGTTCCTGTACCCTCCCACACGTGTAGATCTTGCCACAAAAACTTCATTTTTGAAGATGCGCAATACGAAGACGTATATTCATATAAACTCAGCGAAACAGCAAAGCAAGAAGCTTCACTTGGGTGGATTCTAGTCGCACCTATAAAAGAGTTTTTGGAAAACCGAGGATTCAAAGTTGAGACCCCTGGTTTTTTGAAAGGCAAATCTGGAGCGAACCACATGTTTGACATTACTGCTTCCCAATCTAAGGGCGCAAAAGAGGTTACAGTCATAGATCTAGCCACTTCGGTGGAAGATATTGTTTCTGAGCAGCCTGTTATTGCCATGTTTGCTAAAATCTACGACGTTACTCCCAATAACGCTTGTTTGGTTGCCATCCCCAAAATAACAGAAAACGGAAAAAGAATGGCAAAGCTCTATAACATCACCTTAGTTGAGGCGAGAAACCCGAAGGAAGCAATTAAAGCCTTGGAGAAAGCCTGCAACAAGCAAAATGGTTCTCAGCCAGAAGAGTAAACAGCGATATTCCCCCGTTCAGTGACAACTTTCACTATCCATTCTCCGTTAGGCAAATTCACGTTGTCAAGTAGGTAGGTCAAGTTCTCTCCAGAATTCATAAAAATGTCTATGTCATAACGCTTGTGATGTGTAGAATTGATGGTCCACAGCGAAACTAAGCGGGAAGTGGGGGCACCGTCATTTCTTAAATGTAAAAATGTTCCGTCAACAGAAGGCTTGAATTCAATCCAGTCTACTTTAAAGTCGAAGGGCACACTTGTTTCCTTGACGGCTGTAGCTCTCAACTTCCAATTTCCAGCGGAATCTCGAAAGGCTGTCGGGTTTGTGGTTATTGTTTGGTTTTTCAGTTCGTCGGTGTTAGCAGTTGAGCTTGAAACGTAGAAAATATATCCGTCGCCAGATGATGCATACTGGCTCTCATTATAATTGTAAAGTTGAAGAGTCACATCAACATCGGCTGCTGTAAATGAGCTGTCAAGCGTCCAAACAAGCCTACTCCAGTTGTACAAATTCGAGGAACCTGTAAACTCGACTTCAACGGTATGTTCGCTTGGAAGTATGACATTGGCTACTCTTGTTTGTTCAACTTCAGCTAACGTATTGTCATCTATTCTAAGATAAGCTGTTTCATCAGGATTCGCCGTGATGACATGGCAGTAATAGGCTATTTCCAAATAGTCAGTTTGATCAACCACTGTGTAGCCAAGCCATGTAAATGGTGTAGAAAATGTTTGCTCAGTCTCTGTTAACACCCCTGAATCTGCCACGTTCGTAGCTATTGTCTGCCTAACTGAACCGTCAAATTTGCGAATAAGAACATCAACGTCTGCATGACCACTTGCAGAAGGCGAAGAGGAGTCGTAGGTTACCTCAGCATATACTTGGGTAGCCCTCACCGATCTCGCGCTGCTGCATCGAATGCCGATTTCTAGATCGTTTACCTCTCCAACCGTCCAGTTAGTTCCAGTATATGGATTTGACGTCCATGTGTATGAAGTAGTACCGTATACGGGGTCAGGTGTAATATTATTACTAAAGTAATCCGTGTTATGAGTCCTAATCATTATATTGAACGAAGCTGAAGGGCCTGGTAGTCCCCTCGCCCTAGCATAGACACTCACGCTGCTTACCACCGCTCCACTTGGGATGTTTGGCAAGCGAAATGTATCTCTATGACCTGACGTTGCTGTTTCTATATAGGTTGCATCATCGTCAGGAGTAACATCCTCAACTGCTTCCCAATGCTCCGAACCCTCGGGATATACCGTGGTCCACTCCGTGTAATTTCCTGCCGCATTTGGCCTCAAAATAACGATTTCTGGAGAACCGCCTGATCCTTCTGAACGCCAAGCTCTATAATAGAAAGTCCATGTGCTTGACGGGATTGAGCTAATTCCTGAAAGCGAATAAATGAATCTTCCCCAAAGGTGTCTGCCAGTCGTTGCCATAGACGTAGCTAGATTTGTTGCAGGCCCGTCTGCAGCATCGATTTTGTAAAGGTAATAAGCTGAACTGCTTATCGTTACTGTCTCAGAGTGGGCGTAAAGCGTATTTTCAGAAGTTGCACTTGAATAACTTCGAAAAACCATATAAACCCCGTCGTTAGATTTCAAATCTGAAATGCTTCCTGAGACTAGGCTTGTTGACCCCCCAAGCACATATCCCGAAGGGTTGTAGGCCCATGCGTTTTTAACATCGAGAATGGTTAAATCTTCCTTTGCTCTTTCCCAGTCAAACTGGTTCATCTGATAACTCCACAGGATAACGTTGGACATAATTATTACCAGAATTACTAGGCTTAGCACCACAACTATGATGTTGCTAACGCCACGCCTGTCACGCCCAAATTTACGGAGGTGCTCTATAATAGTCCACAATTTTTGTCCCTCTGCTAGTCACCACGTTTATGTGATACAAGCCATTAGCTTCCCAGCTAAGAGTAACATTCAACCATCCATGCTCTTCTACCTCTAATACGAGCGGTGTCGAATACGGTGTATCGTTCACATACACTGTTGATATTCTAACCGCCACTTTTCCTACGTTACGGACATAGATTGAAATTCCACTTGCCGTGAACCATACATTTTCGACCATGATGCGTTCTCCCATCACTTGACGCATGTTATCCGTTATTACATAAGTGGCCGAGGCCGCCAGAGACATAGCTGCAACGGCTACTATGGTGAGTAAGACGTTGCTTAGAACGGGTGTAACTCCCCGTTTGTTTTTTAAGAGGCGTTTCACCTTTATCACCAGGTCATTAATTTCAATGCTGAATATCCAGCTATCATGAGAATTACGCTGTGTTTTAAGCCAGCGTTTGTTGATCCTTCACCCATCTTGCCGGCTACCAGTCCACCGAAGAATGCTTGTATAATGCTCATGTGAAAGAAAATTCTCCAGGCTTCGGTGGAAGTAAGTGTGGAAGAACCGACGATTGGTGATCCTCCCATTTCTACGAAGAATGTTTTGAACAGCAGAACTATAGTGAAAACAAAAACAAAAAAGGCCACGTAGACTATCGCAATGTAAGGTCTAATTTGAGCTTTTCGTTCTTCTTCCATGGTGAGAGTGGTCTGAACAAAGTTTCCCATGGGACCGAAAACTTTCTCAACACGTCCCCCGGAGTGACTAGCTTCGATAATTAGTGGTATGGTTCTGTTCACTAAAGTTGTGTCGACTCTTTCACCAAATTCCTGAAGTGCTTCTTCAAAAGACAGCCCCCAAGACATTTGGTTTACCATTTTTTTTAATTCATTAGTTAGAGCGCCATAGTTTCGTTTTGAGGCATCCTCTAAGGCTTGAGGCAAGGTCATGCCCGTTTGTTGGGCTTGAACGATTGTCCTGAATAGATCAGGTAAATGTTGATCTATTGCTTTCTTCCATCGATGTTCCGCATAGTTTAAAATCGCCGAGGGGAGCACAGCGGTAACTGCGGCGAAAAAGAGATAATCTTCAAAAGACGGTTTGTCCCGTAACATTAGAATCGCCGCTAACGCTATAGTTCCAGCTACGCCGATGGAAATCGCCCATGTGATTGTTTTTTCTCGTTTTTTGATTTTTGGCACTGTCACCACCTAGGTGTGAGAGCATCCAAGATTATTATGAAGATGGTTGAGCCGACTGGTATTGCAATGTATGTTATGAGCTTCATAAGAAGAGTCGGATCTAACATTCCGAGACCCATTCCTCCAAGCATGGCCATGACTGCCAGCATAACTACAAAGATAAGTGGTCCAGCGACGAGTAGTGTTACATAGAATTCTGAAAGCACTCCAAGGTTGTCTGAAAACTTCCGCAGAGCAATACGCTTGTGTTTCATATATCCTCGCGATCTGCGCAGCAAATAGGTTGACAGATCCCCTCCTGAATGAATAGTGGCTATGAAGCCTTCAAGTAGATTCTTGAATTTTTCGGACGTTGTTCTTTTTGAAGCATTTTCTAAAGCGGTGATGATGTCTGTGCCGAATAGATCGACATCTCGAACTATGATTCTTGACTCGTCGACGGCAGCTAATTTATGTGGAATATTTGAGAGAGAACGAAACATACTGTCAGGAGGTACTCCTGCGCCTGCTAAAATCGCCAAATATCCAGCGGCGAAAGCTATGCCGTCATCTAGATTTCTTTTTGTATTGTCTGCTCGATAAATAGGGTATACATAGAAACAGATAACAGTCAAAGCACCGACTAGTAGACCGCCGCCTAATCCAAAAAGCAAGGAAGGAAAAAACGGTGTCTGCAAAAGAAAGTGTAACATCAGAGGTACGAAGAGCATCGTGAAACCAGCGGTTATCGAGCTTGCTAAAATGGTGAGGCTGACGTAGGGCTTAAAAC
>JBKHJI010000073.1:0-6564 GCA_046538175.1 Bathyarchaeia archaeon
ATGCTAGGCTTTGGCCTAGTTATGCCTCTTTTGCCTATATATGCAAGAGACTTTGGGGCTACTGGTGTGGAATTGGGATTCTTAACGGCTTCTTTCGCCGTGACTCGGGCAATTACAACCTTTCCCGGAGGCTGGCTGGCCGACAAATCTGGCAGAAAAACGCCTATAGTTACAGGTTTGCTGGCTTATTCGGTTGTTATGACACTCTACGGTTTTTCTCAAGATGTCAATCAGCTGATACTCTTAAGAGCACTTCAAGGTATGGCTTCAGGAATAGTTTGGCCGGTCATCAGCACTATGGTAGCCGATGTGACCTCGCCTCAAGACAGAGGCAAAGCAATGGGACTTTACGAAATGATGTGGTTTTTAGGAATGGTGGTGGGTCCAGGCTTGGGGGGCGCTTTAGCAGATGCATTTACCGACGCAACTCCTTTTTTCGTGTGCGGGGTACTAGCCTTCATAAGCATGGCACTAGTTGTTTTTAGAGTACAAGAAACAGCCAAAAACGTCAACAAAAACAAGAGAGGTCAAGCAGAAACAGAAACAGAAACAGAAACAGAAACAGAAAGGAAGCCGAACCCAGAGCCTACTAATGCGACAAAAAACGGTTTTTTGAAGAATTTAACGCCTTATCCGAAAGTTTTCGTATGTCTCTGTTTGGTCGGCTTTATTGTGGCTTTTTCCCATTCTTTGATCCAGCCTGTATTGTCGGTTTTTGCTTACGAGGAATTGGCGATTTCTAGAACCGACATTGGAATTCTCTTCACAGCCATGGCCATTTCGATGCTCATTACGATTCTGCCTTCGGGCACAGTTGCAGATAGAATTGGAAGAAAAACTACACTTGCCCTGGGTGTTTTTCTGGACGCCATTTCTGCTGCTCTAATAATAATCTCAGGGAGCTTTTGGCCTCTTTTACTTGTTATGATGCTCAGAGGTTTGGGGCGTGCAGCTTCTGATCCTCCCCTCATCGCCATGTTTTCAAGCTTAGTTCCAACCGTGCGTAGAGGAAAGAGTATGGGCGTCTTCAATAGTTTCCGAAACGTTGGCTTGGTTGCCGGATCTGCCCTTGGAGGCTTTCTCTATGAGGCTTTCTCTCCCGAGTCGTCTTTCATTTTGTGCGCCATTGCAGGACTAGTGGGCGTGGCTCTGGTTTTGCTGACTATCTCTGAGCCGAAGAAGGGACTTCAATAGCGCATAATAGTTAGATCATGTAGCTATTGTCTCAAATCTATGAAGTGTTGATCGTCAGAATTACAGATAGGCGTACAGCACGCAGCACAGGGACAGCTCTCGAAGCGATAATTGCCGCGTTTTTTATTTAAAAAGATCTTGTGTTTCGAAACAACAATATAGCGGTGTGGGGCTCATCGAGAGCTTGTCCCATTTTCAGCGTGTTCTAAAAACTTGAACAACTCGTTCCAGAGTATAGTATTAATAGTCAACTCACATGCCTAAACGTGTCGACTCCCTTTTTCCATGTCGAAAAAGGGGTCGCACCTCAGGAGGTTTAGCTATTAGAGGCAAAGGGTCAACCACGAAGCACATTTCTGGCAAGACTTGGGATGTTTACATCTACATCTTAACCTCCGGCGAACCTGTGGGCGTAAGAGATGTCTGGCGAACCCTAAAACTCAGCAGCCCTAGCTTGGCTCAATACCATGTCAACAAGCTTATGGATTTGAAGGTGATTCATCAGATGAATGATGGAAAATACGTGGCTAAAGAGAAGGAACAAATCGAAACTCTGAGAAGTTTTGTGCTTTTGAGGGGTAAACTAGTGCCACGACTCGTCTTTTACGGGGCTTTGGTTGCAGGCGTCCTCGCCTTCTATCTACTCTTCAAACCCAACGCGTGGGAGTATCGCGATTTGGTTGTTATTGTGATCTCAATTTTCAGCATCTTATCCTTCTTTTTTGAAGCATTTGTGCAATACCGAGGCTTGAAGGTGGCTGTTCGAAAAGTTTGAACGGGCTGTTCTAAAACATAGGATTAAGAGCGCTGCTGACACATGTTTGTTGTGTGGTTGACATGAAACTTGCAAATCTTTATCCTATTTTTTTCCCTTCTAGAAGGAAAATCGTTGCCAGCGGTTTGATAGCCTTCATCGGAGGGGTCTTACTGGGCGCTCTTCTACTAAGTTTAACTCCCATGTCGCCGTCTTTCAACGTCTTTGGGCAACCGCTTTCGAGATTCACTTCTTACGATGAATTGGTTAGTTTTGTGAACACCAGCTCAGGATACCAATATCCATACTATTCAAAAGCTTGGGACGTAGTCAGATTAGCAGCAGAAGCTATGCCTAGTGCGTCTGTGGACTATTCGAGAACAAATATCCAGGTTGCAGGTGTAGATGAAGCTGATATTGTGAAGACTGATGGTGAATATCTGTATGTGGTTTCTAATCGAACGATATTTATCGTAAGAGTCTATCCTGTTGAAGACGCTCAAGTTGTTTCGCAAATTGAGCTCGAGGCAGCGTTGCATGGAATATTCATAAATGAGGACGGGGATAAGCTGGTTGTTTTTGGAGCAAGCTCTTACGGAACTATGCTCACGACCACTTGGGGCAGACCGTATTACTGGCCTTACTCAACGCCTCGGTCTTTCATCTACGTATACAACGTGACGGATAGGGCATCTCCTGTTTTGGCTAGAAATGTGACACTTGACGGTTCATACTTTAGCTCTAGAATGATAGGTAACTATGTTTACGCTGTGATAATTGAGCCGACTTGGGTTAACGGAAGCGAAATAAAACTGCCTGTAATGCATTTCAACGACGCAGCTACTGAGGTCCTTGCGACTGAAATTTACTATTCAAATGTCATCGACTACGGCTACAGCTTCACAACCATTATAGCTGTTAACGTTGAAAACGATGCAGAAGAGCCAACACATGAAACAATCCTAATAGGCACCACGAGTGACATTTACGTTTCGCTTAACAACATCTACATAACGCTTCAGGGCGCATATGATGCTTCTGGCGAAATTGAAAGAACGTTGATTTACAGAATCAGTTTGGAAGGAGGTAATATTGAGAGCCAAGCAAGCGGAGAGGTTCGCGGCAGAGTGTTGAACCAGTTCTCTATGGATGAATACGACGGATACTTCCGGGTGGCAACTACCACAGGTTCGCTCTGGGGTGGAGAATCTCAGAACCACGTGTATGTTCTCAATATGAGCTTAGGAATTGTGGGAAGGCTAGAAGGCCTTGCTCCGAGAGAGAGTATTTATTCAGCGAGGTTCATGGGCGACAAATTCTATCTAGTAACCTTCAGAAATATCGACCCACTGTTTGTAATAGACCTTCAAAACCCCGAAAATCCATATGTTCTGGGCGAATTGAAGATAACAGGCTACTCGGACTATCTTCATTTTTATGACGAAAAACACGTCATAGGAGTTGGAAAAGAAACAGTGGCCGCAGAGTGGGACGACTTTGCATGGTATCAAGGAGTGAAAATATCTCTCTTCAATGTAAGCGATCCGTTGAATCCCACAGAGATAGACAAGGTTGAAATAGGTGACAGAGGAACCGACTCGCCTGTTTTAAGGGACCACAAGGCGTTCTTGTTTGACAAAGAGAGGCAACTGCTCATAATACCAGTCTTGGTTGCAGAAATAGACTCGTCTAAGTATCCTAGTAGTGTTCCACCATACACATTTGGCGACTACGTTTGGCAAGGCGTTTACATCTACAACATAACCTTACACGGATTGGAATTCAGAGGCAACATCACCCACATAGACAATGAGGTTGGACTGCAAAGCAATTACTATTATTATTCTCCTTATTCGGTAAAACGAGCCCTCTATATAGACAATGTGCTTTACACAATTTCTGACAGGCGGGTGAAGATGACCAGTATTGACAGTCTCAAAGAGATTTTGACGATTGATTTTCCTTAAATCAAGAATCACACAGTTCTAGGTTAGCTGCTCGTATACAGGATGCCCTCTAAAGTGCAACATGCTCTCCGACTTTACGGTGGTTCGGCTTGGCAGCCTTACGCAGAGCGAGCTGACAATGGCTCCGTTTGGAATGAAACGTACACCATCCAAAAGTTCTCCTTTTGTAACACCAGAGGCTGCAAAGACCAGTTCGTTACCCTTAGCTAATTCCCCTTCAGAATAGGTTTTATTGACGTCGACCCTTTCATCTTTCAATCTTGCCAGCCTATTTGCATCATCTTTCTTGTCTTTCCAAACTTTGACCAACATTGTGCCCCCGAGGCATTTAACCGCTGTAGCTCCTATAGTGGCCTCTGGACCGGCGCCTGCTCCAAGCAGCAGGTCGACACCCGAGTTGGGAATGCAGGTAACCACCGAAGCCGCGATGTCGCCATCTTGAATCAGAATGATTCTGACACCCATTCTTCTAAGCCTCTCTAAGATTTTTCGATGTCTTTCTCTTTCAAGCATGATTACCGTGAAGTTTTCAAGCTGTATCCCTTTTTTCTTGGCCACTGTTTGGACAATTTCTTCAATAGACATGTCCAGCGAAATCTTACCCTTCGAGTAGTGGTCAGTTGCTACTTTGAAGTAGTAACCATCGTCTGGAAGGACCTGCAAACAGTCTTTCGGAGCGCATGCCAAAGCCGAAATAGCGTCTTTCCTGCCCTTCGAAGTGGCCACAGTGCCGTCTACAGGATCCATGACGAACTCTACTTGAGGTCCGCCCCGCCCCACTTTTTCTCTTTTGCTAAACGCTGGAGCATGGTCTTTAGGTCCTTCGCAGCAGATTACTTCACCATCAATATCCATCTGGGCTAGAACGGCTCTTGAAAAGTCCACTGCTCGTTGATCAACAATTTTTGCGTTGCCTTGACCTATATGCAGGGCAGCTCCTACCGCCGCAGCAGTAGTGATTCGGGTTAACGATGGAGCTAACGCTCTTAGCGACACCATTTTTCTTCCTCACTAATTGTTCTGCAGAATTGTTTATATGACTTTTTTTATTCTTTGACTTCTTTTCGATGCTGTTCTTTGATCTTTTCGGCTAGTTTGCTATCTTTAACTATGAATGTTCCACGGTAGCCGCGGATTTTGCACTCCCAGATGAATCATAACTAGGGCAGTCCGCTGGTCATTGGATGCTTGAAGAACCACATTTTGGGCAAAACTTACTCATTTTTTCTCCTTTTTCACAGATCTCCGCCCAGAAATGATTATTTTGGGGGTCTGTTCGTCATGAGATCCTCATCCATACGTGTCGGTCTGGGACGGCGTCGTCATCCCCCATTCTGAATCATCGTCTCCCCCACTGATAAAGCCTTTGCCACCATGTCGCTATGAAGTTCCACGGTGGTTTCAACTCTCTACCAACGGTAGAGAGCCGCAGTTGGTTGGTGGTTTCAAAGCTGCACGGGTTTAGCCAAGCGGGTAAGCAACGTAGATTTTTTAGGAGAAGCAAAGAACTACTTGTGATTGAGAAGAACGTTGCGCAGTGAATTAGTTATGTAGTCTATATTTTCTATTGTGACGGCTGGATGGACTGGTAGCGAGAAAACTTGTCTTGCTGCTTTTTCTGTGTTTGTAAGGCTGTGTTTGCAGAATCTCTGATAGAAAGGCATCAAATGTATGGGCACAGGATAATATACCGTGGCTCCAATGTCTAATTTTCTCAGCGCTTTCACAATTTCGTTTCGTTTCGTTTCATCCCCCTTTTCGAGTCTAACTGTGAAAAGATACCAGCTATGCTTGTAGCCTCTGGGCACAGTTGGCAACTGCAGCTCCTCGACTTCTCGAAGTTTTGTTGATAGCCTCCAGGCATTTCTCTCTCTTATCTTCAGAAAGGTGGGCAGTTTTTTAAGCTGCACATTACCGATTGCCGCTTCGATTTCGGGCATGCGGAAGTTTCCTCCAATCATAGTTGAAACGTATTCGTCTTTTTCGCCATGTGATCTCATGTAGGGTATTCTTTCGGCAAATTCGTCGCTGTTTGTGGTGATCATGCCGCCTTCTCCAGTGGTCATGTTTTTGCTGGCATAGAAGCTCCAACAAGCCAAATCGGCGAAGTTTCCAGCAGGTTTTCCGCCATATTCGGCACCATGAGCTTGAGCGGCATCTTCGATAACTACTAAATTGTGGTTTGCTGCGATTTCTCTTATGGGCTTCATGTCGGCAGGCAAACCGAAAAGGTCAACTGGTACAATTGTTTTCGTCTTTTCTGTAATGGCCTTTTCGATTTTTTTTGGGTCGATGTTGTAAGTATTAGGATCTATGTCGACAAAAATCGGCTTTGCACCCGCTAGCAATACTGTTTCAGCAGTTGCCACAAACGTGAAGCTAGGCACAATAACTTCATCTTCATATGCTACTCCTGAGGCCAGAAGCGACAAATAGAGCGCTGCTGTTCCGCTGTTTACAGCATAGGCATGCTTGGCTTTCACAAATCTTGCGAATGCTGCCTCTAGAGATGCCACCTTTGATCCGCTTTGAGCGCGGCTTGTTAGAATACCGCTTTTCAAAACTTTGACAACTGCTTCGACTTCTTTTTCTCCAACTAGGGGCATGTTGATTGGAATCATGTTCATCATCTGCCTTTAAGCGATAGGA
>JBKHJI010000016.1:0-27873 GCA_046538175.1 Bathyarchaeia archaeon
TCTCTTCCCTTTCCTACCACTATCCAGACAATGCGGCTGCTGGGTTTAAAAACATACTTTTTTACACGTTTGCTTTCGACAGCCTCCCAAGCCTTTTCAAAGCGTTGGCCGAAAGCATTAGAGAGTTCGCGTAGATGGGTGGTCCTGATATTTTTTTCACTGAAGGCCCTTTCGCAAAATTGTTTGAGTGCTTCGAGTTCTGAATTTCTCACCAAACGGTTTTCGCCAAGAACCAGTAATAATCAAGGTTGCATAAAAAGGTGGAATAATAGGGTTTACTCTATTTTCAACGGTTCTCCTTTTGGTTTACGCTTTTCAGTTTTCTGGAGTGTTATTTCCAACACTCCATTCTTGTATGATGTTTTCGCGTTCTTGTAGTTCGCTTCAGTAGGCAGCTTCACTTCTTTGTAGTATTTACGCTCTGGCGTATCAACGGAAATTGTTAACATGTCTTCTAAAGCGTGGAGTTTGATGTCTTTTTTGTCTACTCCTGGTAGTTCGGCAACAACTTTCACTTCGCCATTGATGCTTACCACATCAACTAGAGGTTCACGTTCTTCTTTTATAAGTGGGCCACGTTTGCCAGGCTGCACATTTCCAAATTCTCTTACAATGGGCTTTCCATCTGGGCCTATTGTCACGGAGTAGCCATAGACGAAAGGTCCTAATTCACGAATTTTTCTTCCATCTGGCGATTTATGCTCTCGTACATAGCCCCTAGGCACACGAGAAGTGAATTCTTTTAATTCTTTATTCATCATTTCCTCGATATCATGGAGCATTTCGTCTATGTCTTCAAAGAACCATCCCCTAGAGAAAGGGCGTCGCATTCTTTTTCTAAACCATCTTTCGAAATCTTCATCCCAAGACAATGCTTCTTTTCACCTAGCTTTAAAATGGAAAGCCAATTTTATAAGAATTTTTCCTTAGACTTTTCAGTCTAGTGCTTTTAGCTGTCTGATTGTTCCCAGAAAGGCGCCATCAAGAAGGTAAATCTCTGCTATATCGAGGTTTATTGCATCAGAGCGGAGAACTGGACCAGTATAGCGTTTACGTCTACTTTGTTTGTTGACGGGGCGGCCTCCGAGAAAGTCGTTGAAGCATGGCATTATGAGAAGTTGTTTTACTTTGGCTTTTTTCAAGTATTTTCTGCTGGGCGTAATTGATTCGCTGTCCATTTTTGTGCGTTTGCTCTTTAGATATGTCTTTTCAAGTTTTTCAGGGTCATATTTGGCCTTTATCCAAACTGGCGTCACTATTTGAAACCCAATCGGATCTCGTAGAGCAATCGTGGGATGGACATGCCCAATTATCAAAGTAGTGCAGTTAAGGAGCTCTCTAGCCGGCCAAGTGTGCCCGTGGAATAAGCCTACGGTGTTTAGGGTTATGCCGGTTGAAGGATGCAGTTTTGTTGTCGGAGGAAGTAGCGGTTCGATATTTCCATCATGATTTCCACGTATGATTTGTATATCAATGATTTTCTTTGTTAACGTTTCAAAGAATTCTGGCACATCTCGCCATTCGCCCAGTTCTGCTTTTGCTACGGTGTGCTTCACATCTCCTAGAATTATAAGGGTGTCTGGTTTTAGCATGTTTATCAGTTGAAGGAGTCTTTGAAGAATCTTAGGCATTTGTGAAGGGACATGGATGCCTTTTTGGGTAAGGTTCATCTCCCATCCTAAGTGTAGATCTGCGATAATTAGGTATTTGTGTTGTTTTTTTTTGTAGAGAAGTGCAGGATAGTTCTTTACAGGTGTTAACATGAAGGTTATGCCTTTTTAAGGGTTTTTAGTATTGTTTGATGGAGCATGGAGTTTCCTGTGGCAATGAAGGCCACTGTTTCTGTGGGGCTTAGAGGGCTTGTTAGAGGTGTGTTTTGAAGTGTGGTTATAGTGGCTCCTGCTTCTTTAATGATGAGAGCGGCTGCTGCTATGTCTGTGGTGCGAAGTTTGCCTCTGACGTCTATGAATACGTCTGTGGTGCCGTCGGCTACGTAGCAGAGTTCTAAGGCGTTGGCTCCTAGGTGGCGGACGTGTTTGGTTTGAGTTAAGAGTTGGTTGAGTTTTGCTGAGAGTTCTGCAACTTTGTAAGTGTTGAGATCGATCCCTATGACTACTTCGGTCAGGTTGTTTGTTTGTGATGGCGCGATTTTTTGGTAGTTTCGATAAGCACCAAGATTTTTTTGAGCAAGATAGGTAATATCGTGAAATAAATCCGTGACGATTGCTGCTTCAACAGCGTCTAAGCGAGGTGCCTTGCTAATGGCGATGCTAGTACAAGCGAAAGGTATGCCTCTCAAAATGTTTGTGGTTCCATCAATAGGATCCACTGTAACATAGTTTGTGGGATTCGTGCCGTAATATTTGTTGCCTGATTCTTCGCTTATAAGGATAAAGTCTACGCTGTGTTCCTCGAATGTTTCTATTAGTGCTTTTTCGGCTTGGAGATCTATGTGTTTTTTAGGGTCGCCGCCCGCTCCTATGCCATATGTTTTTTGGGCATCAGAAGTTTTGATGAGAGGTGTGACCGTGGCTTTGATGTGTTGAGTGGTTTCGGTTAAGAGTTCAAGCCAGTCCATAGTTTATGATGGTGTGTTTGTGCTTTTTAAGCATGTTTGGCACTTTAGAAGAGGCTGCTCATCTAGGGCCTGCAGAGAAGCGGCGTGAGTTAGTTATATTGATGGTTTTTTAGGTTTGCATCGCGTGTAGGCTTTTCATTCTGGCACAAATTTTTGTTTTGGGTTTTCTTTTAGTATTCGCTCAAGTTTTGATATGGTTAAACCAGTAACCAAGTCTCTATAGATTTCACATACGGCCGGTTGTGTAATGTCTTCTGGACTGTGGACTATGATTTCGGCTTGTGTGTTTGAGGCTAACTTCACGTAAATGTGGAAAAACCGTTGTTGTTTCCCTTTTTTTGTTATATTCTGATCTTTGATCTTAGTTATTGTATGGTTGCTTTTCTGAAGTGTCGAGAGAACTTTTTTCGGTGTTACATCGTAAGCAAAGATGTCGATGTCGCTGTGGTGGTGAGGTGTTCCTCGCCAAACACTTCCCACCAGGATTGGACTAAAGTCTTCAAGGACTTGCATTATTTTGAGGGCATCACGCCTCATTTGAACTAATCTTTCTTGCCTGGTTTTTCCTTCTCTTTCTTCTGCGATTCGGTCGAGTTGTCTTGCTATTTCGGCGTTGCTCGGAAGAACACAAATGCCTAAGGTTTTAGTGGCTCGTAGTTTCGCTTGTCTGAACTCTTTTTCTTGCCCTGTGTACAGTAGTTCCGCGGCTTCTTGGGCTACCCGCTTTTTTCGGTCAGTTCGAGTCGTGTAGTTCACTCTTTTTCCCATGTCGTCTGTAAAGGCTTTGTTTATGCTGTTGTAGCTATCATTTCTGGCGGTTGTAGGAGGAGTTTGGTCTTTCTTATACCTATGTGGCGTAAAGGTGCAACTTTTTTTGCTTCGTTGTAGATGTCTGACGCTATTTTTCCCAGCACCGCTTCTTGTGCAAACTGGTCGAAGGTGAGGGCGGCTGCCTTCTCATTTACGATTCGTCTCATAATTTTTCTTATCGTTACTTCCTGAGAAGTTTTTACTCGGCCCAAAGTAAAGGCGCAAATCGAAACTCTGAGTCTATAGCTGTCTTTTGTTGTGACGTTAAGAACTGCATCGACACGTGTAGTTCGTCGGCGAACCAAGCTGCGCAGATAATCTCGACTATATTCGTGTCCTTTAAACACTGTTTTGGCCGTTTTGCCATCTACTTCGGTTACTTGAAAATACATTTTAAGGTATTGATGTGCAAAGTCGTTGGTTATATCGTAAAGCGTGGCTTCTACGATTCTGCCAATCAGCTTGTTAGGTTCATCGGTGGGCACCGCGCCTAATTCTGAATTACCAAAGTAGTTCGGCGTCATAACTGTATACCAGTCTTTGCTGCGCCATTTGTCACGCACACGTTTCCCACGTTTAGACACGTTTTAGCCCTCGTTGCTTTTGGAAACTTCAACGTCGCAGTATTAAAAGATTTAGTGTACCCCTAATCTTTTCAAGCCGCCCATGTGCTTCGTCAACACTTCAGGAATGATGACTGTTCCGTCTTTTTGTTGATGCTGTTCCAAAATAGCCATCATAGTTCTGCTAGTCGCTATGGCGGTGTTGTTTATTGTGTGGACAAACCCTTTAGGTGCCTGCCCTTCTTTCTTTCGATACCGAATGTTTAGGCGCCGAGCTTGATAATCTGTACAGTTCGAGTTTGAGCCGATTTCTCGATAAACTCCGTCAGCCATCCAAACATTGACATCATATCTTTTCGCAGGAACGCTTCCGATATCACCGGTGCAAACATTCACTACTTTATAATGCAATCCCAAGGCTTGGTAGATTTCTTCAGCATTTTGCTGTAATTCTTCGTGAAATTTCCACGAGTCGCCTGGAAGACAAAAGACAAACTGCTCTACTTTATTAAACTGATGCATCCTAAACAATCCTTTAGTATATTTGCCATGGGCACCCACTTCCTTCCGGAAACAAGGGCTAATGCCTGCCAGCTTAATAGGCAAACAATCTTCGAGCAAAACTTCGTCCATAAACATAGCTGCCAAAGGATGTTCAGCGGTAGCGATCAAATACAAATCTTCGTTTTCAACCTTATACATAACGTTTTCAAAATCAGTCAAATCCGTAACGCCTTCGTAAGGCTTCCTTCGCATCATAAAAGGCGGTTCAACAAGCTGATATCCTCTCTTCATCATAAACTCGATAGCGAACCGCTGTAACGCCGAATCCAATAGCACCAAGCCATTTCGGAGATAATAAAATCCGTGTCCAGCCACTTTGGCGCCTCTTTCGTCGTTGATCAAACCCAAGTCTTGTGCAATTTCCAAATGGTTTTTAGGCTTGAAATCAAAAGTTGGAGGTTTACTCCATGCTCTTATTTCCACGTTGTCATTTTCATCTTTTCCAACAGGCACAGATTCATGTAGAATGTTGGGAAGCCTCATAAGAATGTGATCAACTCTCTCTTTGCACTCATTCACCAGTTGTCCTAGACTACCAATTTCCTCGTCTAAATTGCGAGCTTTCTTAATTTGCTCTGTAGCCTCTTTTCCCTCTCTTTTTAGAGAGGCAATTTTATGTGTGATTTTCTTCCTTTCATGGCGAAGCTCGTTAGTCTTAGTTAAGAGTCGGCGCCATTCGCAATCGCATTTTGTCAACTCGTCCAACATCTGAAGCTTCTCAACATCGCCTCGTTTCTCCAAGTTTTGCCTTACAATTTCTGGTCGTTCACGAATCAGTTTGATGTCAAGCAATTCTGTCCGGTGCTCCTGAACTGGGGATCCTTTTTAGCTTTATGTAACTATTCACAACCATTAAATAAGTCTGAAGCTTCAACAAGCTGAAAGCATAATAAAGATTGGCCAAATGGAAGAAAAAGAGGGAGCGTAAAAGAGTCTCAACTGAGGCTCCTACTTCTTCGTTTTCTTCTCTTTTTTCTTTCCTTTTTTCTTAGCCATTACTTTTCACTTCTATTTGTCTTTCCAATCTTTTCTAAGTCACATTCAAATGGATTCTTCGTCCAGAAACGTTTGTGCACACTTTGGCTTTACAAAGTTCTCTTAAGGAGCTACAATGAACATATATGTCTTTTGTTCCTCAAAAGAGAAAATAAAAAGTCTTCTTTATGGAGAATATCGCCGCATTGGTCTTTTTTGTCTTAACGTAAAACAAAGCAAAATTCTGATTTCTTGCGAAATCGACGGTAACATTTTGGGCCGCGAAGCCACAATTCAACACAAGCAGCTCTTGCGAATTATTAAAACAACGGCGTATGTTGGCTAAGCTGCGGATCTTTTAACAGCTTCAAAGGCTTTTTCTGCAACTGAGATGCAGGCTAGCAAATCATCTAAAGTATTTATAAACGTTTCCAGTAGCTTTTCGCAACGAATCACAGCTAATAACTGGCAATTGTTCTTCACAGTCTCCACGGTCACTCCAGTAGGTACTTTTGCGTTATCTGGCGAAACCGCTCTCACCACTGTCTTTGTCTCCCTTTTACTTTCATAAATTAACGCAAGTCTAGCTTTTGCCTTCAATTTGTGTCATCTGCTCCTTAACCAATCCGTTCACTAACTTGAGAAAGTTGTCCACATCTTTTGTAGGGACTTGGGCTCCAGCAGCAATATTGTGTCCTCCGCCTTTGCCTCCAAATTTCTCTGCGGCTATGCGCATAATTTCGCCCAAGTCCAATCCTTTACTCGTCCATGTGTCTAAGGTTCTAGCCGAAACTTTGACAAGGTCATCTCCAGCAACAGCTGCATAGGCAATAATCGGTTTCTCAGGCTTTGGCAGGCTAGTGGAAAGAATGGACGAAAGAGTGCCCACCATCTTTTCGTTTATGAAGCCTTCGCCGCGAACTACGTATATGCTTTCCAACTCCTCGATGCGGTCTGGTTTTTCCATCAACCAACTCAAATACTTCGTAATAGTCTGTCTATACTCTTCCAAAACCATCTCGGCTTGTTCCAAAGCCGAACCACGGTTCCCCATGCATATGGCAACTCCTAGACCCGCCTTTTCCATGCGCCCTGTACCGTTTAGTAAGACGGCAAATTCCCTCGCATCTCTTAGAGGCGTCCACGGTTCTTCATGGACCAGTGTATATACCCAACCCACCAAATTCAACACATCACTCGGATAACCTTTAGAAACTAGATGATCTGAAAGCGCCGAACATAATTGTCGTTTCTCTTCTTCCGAAAGGTCTCGTAGTGCTCGCCATTTATCTCCTTCTTTGGGCTTTATTTCCAAGTTTGCCAGAAAAGCGAAGCTTTGATCTTCTGCGCCGCTAATACCGGGGATGAAAGGGCTGGTGGTGTAAGCTAAAGCTTTGTGTATGGGGCGGGTTTCTCTGCCGAAGAACATGAGGTCTTTCTCCATTTTTAGGCGGCCAGTGGCTAGGGCGTCAGCTACGATTTTCTTGTTCAACCCACCCAAACTCCTCTGTTCAGATTTGTCTTGCAGGTCTCCAAGTGCCCCTACTATGGCTGTGTCTGCCAAGTCTATGTTTGTGTCGTTTAGCGCTTTGGCTACGAAATAAGCCACGCCTGCTCCGCTGATGTCTTTGGAGCCATCAATTCCGTGCAGATGTGGGTTGACTTGAAATATGTTGGAAGCGGCATTGCCTATGGGTTGGTGGTGATCTAATATGACTATTTGATGGTTCGGGAGGTTTTGGCTCAAAACATCTAAATAGCCACTGCCCAAATCCGTAAAGATTGTTAATGATGGCTTGTCTGAAGCTACGCTGGCTACTATCTCTTCGTCTACCCACTGCTGAATTCTTATGCGAAAGTTGGCATTGCATCTCCAAAGGGCTTTTGCGATGATTCCTGCGGCGGCTAATCCATCAGCGTCTAGATGGGAAACAACGTGAATGAATCCTTCTTCTTCAATGCATTTAGAGATGTGCTGTGCGGCTTGAGCGGCGTCGTTTGTGAAGGCTTTTATGGCGTTTTCTCTTTTCGCCATGTTCACCCCAAAATTAGACTATGGAAGCGGCTTTCGGCTCGTATTTCCAGTGGGGCGGTAGAACGTTCTTTTCTTTATAGTATTTGGACAATTTGTGAATTTTTGCTTCTATAACCTGTAGCGCTCTTTTGTTGACTAAATCCATTTTGTTTTTTTCGAGGTGACTGGACAGCCTAGCGGCTTTCTTTAGCAGCATTTCAATGTCTTCTGGAACAGTTGGCGCCATCTCTGCTTCTTCCAAAATCTGGGTGACACTCTTTCCAGTGATAGATTTGGCCAGTGGGATACCGTGTTGATCTCGCAGTATTGTGCCTATTTTGCTGGGTGTATGATCTTCTCTCGCCAACTTGATGACAAGTGCTTCCACTTCTTCAGGCTCGTATCTGCACCATGATGGTGGTCGTTTGCTAACTGGTCGTATCGAATGGGATTTTCCTTTTTCTTGTTTCGGCAACTGTTTTATCCTCCGAAAGCTTCCTTAACGAGGACATTAGAGGTATTTAAAACTTAAGCCTAGAAACTTGTTGTATACCATTCTGCAAATTTGCGGAAGGCGCGGGCTCTATGGGACTGCTGATTTTTTTCCTCTACAGTCATTTCGGCAAAAGTTTTAGAAGAGTTCAGCGGTTTAAAAATGGGATCGAAGCCGAATCCTTGATTGCCACGTTTGTCATCGACGATGTGCCCTTTGACTTCGCCAGTGAAATATACAGGCTCGTCCGTTGAAGGTTCGCAATAAGCGACAGCAGATTTAAAGAGTGCATTTCTATTAGCTACGTTTTCCAATAATTTTAGAATACCTTCATTGCTGATTGTTCTATAGACATATGAAGAGTAAGGACCCGGAAAGCCTTTTAATGCTTCTACGAACAAACCAGCGTCTTCGACTACTATAGGTAGCTTGCATTTTTTAACAGCATCTAGAGCGCTTGCCTTTGCCACGTTTTCTATATCGTCGTGTTGAATTTCCACAGCGTCAACTTTTTTCAACATTGCGATTGATATTTCATACCTTCTTAAGATTCTGCGGGCTTCATTGAACTTGTGTATGTTGCTTGTTACTAGGAAAGCAACTCTGCCTTTCTGAGGGTTGAGCATTTTTTCATTTCCCTCTTTCAGAAACATATCGGCCGCGCCTTTCAATATCGCGAATTTTCTCTAATACTTGTTTTGTCATTTTGTCTCCAAGCACATTAGTATAACCTTCCAAAACCGCGTTGAAGCACTCTTTTGCATGGAGAAAATGGACGCTCTGAAATGCCCGTTTCATAAGATGTAGATCTACTCCTCTTAACTCGAGCTCAACCGTTTTTTCTCCGAGTCCGAAATCGACAAAAATTACTCTTCCTCTGGGAGTTAATATCATGTTTGAGGTGGTAAGGTCGCCGTGAACGATGTCGTTGGAATGGAGACGGGCGATGAGTTCACCAATGTGCCTACTTAGGCTTTGGCGCTCATCAGAAGAAAGACTGTTTAAAATCTGTTTCACTTGTTTGCCTTCTACAAATTCCATAATTATGTTCGAATCTACTAAATCTACCATGAGAACTGTGGGGGTAGGGACACCTGCTTTTTTGGCGTGGTGAAGAAGTTGGGATTCGTGAATGGTTCGATAAGTGCGAATCTTCTTGTCCATTTCGGGATGTCTATATTTTTTGGGAAGTCGCCGTTTCATAATCACCTTTCGATCTTGCCAGTTTTCGAGGAAGAGATTGGCTTCAGCACCTTTTTTGATTAACACTTCAACCATCAACCCACGGCGCGTTTACGTCTTCAAGTCTCCACTTCAACCTAACAAAGCTCTTTTCTACAGGAGTGGTCGTTCCTTCTTTGTAAGCGAGGATGCCTGTCCAAGCGATCATGGCGCCGTTGTCTAAGGCATATTGCTTCGGGACCACACTAAAACGACCATCATGCTCCTCCGCTATGAAGCGTAACATGGTTTGCAATCGCTCATTTGCTCCTACTCCTCCAGTTAAGAGGATTTCATGTTTCTCGGTGTGCGCCAATGCCCGTTCGGTGACTTCGGTGAGCATAGAAAACGCTACTTCTTGCAGACTGTAACACAAATCTTCAAGTTTATACCTGCCACTTTTTAGAAGTCTTAATGCAGCGGTGAGAAGACCGCTAAAAGACAAGTCCATGCCTTTGACGCTGTAAGGCAAATCAACTAGCTTTTGTCCTTTTGCCGCAATTTTCTCTACCATAGCGCCAAAAGAGGTTCCTTCAAACTGGCGAAGTCCTGCTTCTCTTGCAAAAACATCTAAACAATTGCCTACAGCAATATCCAAAGTTTCGCCGAAAATACGATATCGCCCTGCGTCAAAAGCCGAGACTATAGTGTTTCCTCCAGAAACATACAATGTAACAGGATCCAACGCACCTGTGGTGAGCTTGCCTATTTCAATGTGGGCTACACAGTGATTAACCCCCACTAACGGAACATCGAGATAGGTTGCCAAAGCTCGAGCGGCAGTTGCTCCAGTTCGAAGACATGGTCCTAGGCCAGGGCCCTGCGAAAAAGCAACTATGGTGATGTCTTTGGGTTTTACACCTGCCTTCTGAAAAGCTGTGGAAATTACTTCCCCAGCAACCTTTGCGTGGTGTCTCGCTGCTTCTCGTGGATGGATGCCTCCTGTTTCTACTATGAATGCGTTAATTATGTTTGCCCTAATTTTGCCTTCAAAGTCCAATATCCCAACGCTGAAATCATCTGCTGTAGCTTCTATGCCTATGCAGAATTTTTCAGCCAAGTTATCGCTTTGCAAACGTTTCAGCATCCATATACGCAATATACATCCAATTAATTAAACCTCAGGTCTGCCAAAGGAACAAAAAATAATGTCTTCGCATACATATTTTTATTCTTAAACAACACTATTTTATATGGAAACTCGAGGAAAACGAGAGAAATGACGAAACGAAACGATTTGGAGCATAAAGCTCTGCAATACATTGCCAACAATGGTGATGGGGGTATCCTCCAATCTGACTTGTGGCGTCAACTAGACGCCAGCAGTAGGGAGGGCTCCCGAATTGCTATTAAACTGGAAAACAAAGGTCTTATCAAGCGTGAGCGTGAGCTTTTCGAAGGTCGGTGGACCTACAGGTTGTATCCCAAGAGAAAACCTGCGTCGATAAATTCTATAATTGATTGTCCATGCTTAACTTGCCCTGAAAGCATTCGCTGTGGAGCTTACGGCGCTGTTTCACCAGATGGCTGTGAGAAACTTACCGAGTGGCTCTTCAAATTGGCGCACGAAGAGGTTGATATACAAGGTGACAGCTAAGTTTGCCAAAATCATGGGTGAGAGAACGGAAACGAGATTATTATTATAGAAAAGCGAAAGAAGAAAAATATCGTTCTAGAGCGGCCTACAAACTTTTACAGGCAGACAAGAAATACCGTTTCATAAAAAAAGGCGGTATAGTGGTTGATTTAGGGGCAGCGCCCGGCGGCTGGTTGCAAGTGGTTAGAAAAATTGTGGGAGATGAGGGTTTCGTTCTAGGCGTGGATCTGGAAAGAATTAAACCTTTGGAAGCCGATAACGTTTACACGCTTGTCGCCGATGTAGGGGGTCCTGAAACACAGAAACATGTTGAAGCGAGTCTTCCTTCTCTGGCCGATGTTGTTATTTCAGACGTCTCACCAAACATTTCAGGAGTGTGGGAAGTCGATCATGCCCGACAAATAGATTTGGCTTATGAGTCTTTAAAATTGGCCTCAACCATTCTTAGAGAGGGTGGAAACTTTTTTGTGAAAGTTTTCCAAGGCGATCTGTTCCAAGACTTTGTGAAAAAGGTTAAACGGCTTTTTGTCAGAGTTGAAATAATGAAGCCTAAGGCAAGTCGGACGAAAAGCGCTGAAATATTTGTTCTCGGAATTGGCTTTAAAAAAGCGAATAATTAGTACTAGGTCAGCTAAGGTTAAATGCGTACTGCGGCATGTAAGAATGGTGAGAGAACTTTGATTATTGTGGCCGCCGATTCTGGTGCAGCTTTATTGAATGCTCGTTTTGAACCTTTGCAAATCGTCGCTACGGCCGCTGTTTTGGTGGAAGCCCCGTACAGAAATGCTAGTCGGTTCTTAGCCGAGCGCCTTTTTACTGCTGTGGAAAACGGCCATGGCTTAATAATTAATGAGCTTGAGCTTTGTCAGAGAATGCTTAAAGACTTGGGGGAAACTAAAGCTGATATGATTCATTTGGATATGACTATGGGTGGACTATTGGTGGAAGAGATTTCGCCGATTCAGTTGAGGGGGAAAGCACGCAGTAATGTACTGAAAATTCTTCCGAAAATAAGGAAACTAGCGACCGACATCAAAAGAGTTCATGGCATAGATGTTTTGGCCCTTGGAAAAGAGAGTGTCCCAGTGAGAATTGCAGAATTAACTACAGGGGCTCATGCAATTCTATATACTTGTGAGAAGGTCTCTAAAGAGGATAAGGCACAGATTTTAGGGTTACCTTCAAAATGTTATGCACGGATTACAGAAAAGGAAGTTATTTTGCATTCGCTTATAGCTGCGGAACATGACGTTGTGGGGTATGCAGAGGATGATCAAAGCTTCTTAAAGGGGGTGCAGATTAGAGAGATTTTAAATCCATGTGCTAGAGGGTTTCGAGCATTGAAAATAGTTCCTAGGAAAGAAGGCTAGATGTCTAGTATTGTGGAGAAGCTTCAAAACTTACGATTTGACATGCATAAACGAATGGTGATTGTTGCAGTTTTCTTCTTCGTAGCTTTGGTCTTTACAGCCATTGGAGTCCTTGTTATCAAAGTCGATGTGTCAGACGCTCAGGACTTTGAGGAGGAAATCATGGAAGAGTTTGAACGACTCAACGATCCTCGCTCTATTTTTGGAAATAACTTTATTCACACCCTTGTTATGTTCGTTCCACTCTTTGGACCAGTTTGGGGGTGCTTTGTTCTGTTTAACACAGGATCGATAATTTCTATTCTTAGCATTGCTCAGGGGGTTCCACCGTTTCTTACTTTTTTAGTGTTGTTTTTTACGCCTGTTTTTTGGCTTGAATTTGGCGTCTATTCTGTTGCCATGGCTCAAAGTGTGGTTTTGTTTTTGCAGATATTGCGACGTCGGGGTAGGAAAGAGGCTGTGAGAACTTGTGTGTTAATAACTATTTGTGCCTTGTTTTTGCTACTTGCGGCTGTGATCGAGTGGGTCATGATAAACATGAGTTCAGTTGTACCTGCTTGAGAACGAGTGTTATGTTGAATGAGTTTTCATTTTTTGGTTTTTCTGATTTTGACAATTTCTAAGCTCATGTCTAGTGCTTTTGCGCTGTGAGTTATTTCGCCGACACTTATTATGTCCACATCTGTCGTGGCATATTCAAGAATGTTCTTTTCAGATATTCTGCCGCTTACTTCAAGCAATATTTGTTTTCTGAGTCTTTCGTTGGTTAACAGTGAGACGGTTTCTTTCACTTTTGTAGGATAGAGATTGTCTAACATGATTATGTCTACGCCGGCTTTCGCCGCCTTTACAGCATCTTGGGCATCTGCTACTTCAACCTCTATTTTTTTAGAGAAAGAAGCGGATTCACGAGTTTTTCTAACTGCTTCGTCTATGCTGCCAACGATTTTGAGGTGATTATCTTTTATCAAAACCAAATCGTCAAGATGCAGCCTATGCGTGTCTCCTCCGCCGAAGAAAACAGCTTTCTTGTCAAAATAGCTAAGTCCAGGCGCCACTTTTCTTGTGCAGGAAATATGTATTTTTGGGTTAGCAGCTCGAATTTTTCTCACCAAACGATTTGTCATAGTTGCAATACCGCTCATTCGTGAAAGCACATTAAGGAGAGTGCGTTCTGCAGAAAGCACCGTTCTCGCGTCTCCGGTTAAACATAGTATGGATGCTTTAGATTTTACGTGAGCTCCGTCGGAGACCAAGGCCTTTGCTTGAAGATCGAGGCTTTCACATAAGGCTAGAGTTTCTTCTATCCCTGCTACTATACCGTTTTCTTTCACGATGACTTCTGCTTCAACGAGCACATCTTCTGGAATTATGAGCCAAGTGGTTACATCGCCTTGTCCGATGTCTTCTTCTAAAAACCTGCGCATTTTTTCTTTCAAAACTCGCTTGGGCAGAAACATATGCTTATCCTCCTCTTCTTGCTACTTCCATGATGATTCCCCTTACTTTCTCCAAGCCATCATTTGTTGAAACCTCTTTTTGAATTTGTTCAACTCTTTCCAAAACATGCTCATGCTTCAGAATTTCGTTTATCGTAGACAAAAGGTTATCTTTACAAAGTTCGTCCTGTGCCATTAAAACTGCAGTTCCAATTTTTTCGGCTTTTTTGGCATTGTTTAGTTGTTCTGTATGGCTTGGCGTAGGAATCAAAATTGAGGGTTTGCCATAGCATATTGTTTGCAGTATGGTTCCGTGGCCTGCCTTGGAAACTACTACGTCGCACGTTTTCAAATATTCGAAACGATTAGGAATCCATCTGAAAATTGTGAGGTTTCCGTATCGAACGGGAGTCGCTGTAGATTTCGGGTAGCCTAGGGACATGATGATCTGGTAATCCTCTGGGAAATCTGTGAAAATTTTTTGAAGAAGGTTTGCAAGATATGCCCTTTCCTTCAAGGGGCCACTAATAGGCACAAAAATCATAGGTTTTTCTTCGTCTAAACCAAGTTTTTTGCGCAGTTTTTTCCTGGTCGGCAACATTTCTGGGCGAACAGGCAGAATCGGACCTATGAGTTGTACTTTCTTCTTGTAGGCTTTAGGTATGTGTAGATTATCGGTAGAAATGGTGTAGGGAGCTGGAAAGTCTGGGATCATCACTTTGATTCCTGTAGTCCAGATTTTTCCAAGTATTGCAAGAGTTATCGCATCTGCAAATTTGGCGAGCCGCAGATAGCGAGATTTTCTAGGGATTATAACTTGGAACTGGTTGAGTATGCATATTGTTGGAATACCTAGTAAACGTGCCGCAACAAGAGGCGAAGCCCTCGAATCCGACACAATCACGTCGGGTTCAAAAGTTTCCATAACTTCGATTTCTTTGTTTACTTGTTTCAAAAAGTTAAGGGAGGCAATGAAAGGGCCTGGGTTCACAGCTGTCCTTCTGAAATCCACCGTTCCGTCAGGTTTTACTTTGAAATCCATAGGTGGAACTTTAACTGCAAAGAATCCTTCTTGGCGTACGTATTCGAAAGCGTCGCGGTATGTCGTGAAAAAGACTTCAATTTCGCTATCTCTTTTTTGCAATTCTTTTGCTATAGGTATGCAGCGCCCCGCGTGCCCTAAACCTACGCCGCAGGGGGTGAATTGAACTCGCATGAGCTTACTTCCTGCCAAGCTTTTTACGTTTTATTGTTCCTCTTGGCTTTTCTTCTCCAAAAATTATGGCTTGGAATTTATGGATTTTTGTTCCCTTTATCAACCATTGATCTGGGGGCAAACCAGCCTTTATACAACATTGGCAAAGAAACTCTTTTTCATCCCAGTTATGTTCGACAGGTACTTGGGGCAGTAAGAGACCTTTATAGAATCCTCGTTCTATGATCAAGCCGTCTTCGCCTATTCTGATTTTTGAGGGAAGATGTTTAGAATTTTCGTTGGTCACCGGCTCTGGGGGTGTAAGGACGCTGACTTCAAAAACAACGTGGTCAAGTTCATTTGGCGAAAGTGGATGGAAACGTGGATCTTCAACAGCGGAGCTAATTGCACATTCGATAGCTGCCTGAGGCAATAGAACGGTGGGGTATGGGTAACCTATGCATCCTCTTAATCCTTTTTCGCCTTGTTTGATGCTGTTGATTGTGACGAAAACTCCGCAACGTTGAATCAGTTTTGGAGGTGCGTCTTTCGGCGTGCTAATCACTTTGCCAATTTTTAAATAGTCCTCTACGGCTTTTCGGGCGAGCTTTACCAGAAATTCTCCTTCTTTTTGTGTTAGCTGGAATGTCATGAGAGTTTCCTCCAGCCGAAACTGGTTGACTAATGGGTTACGGTAGCCTTAAACTTATCCATCTCGTCTAGGCTTGTCGTCAACTATTCTATTCCGTAAAACACCTATACCTTCTATCTCTATCTCTACAACATCACCGTTTTGTAGAAACTGGGGTCGCGGTTTCACAGCGAATCCTACACCTGCCGGGGTGCCTGTGGCGATGATGTCGCAAGGCTCCAAAGTCATTATTTGGCTGAGGTGATACAATATTTCGAAGACGTTGAACACCATGTATCGAGTGGTAGAATTCTGTTTTGGTTTCTTGTTAACCCATGTGCGGATTTGTAGATTAGCAGGATCCTGTAGTTGATTGTTGGTTGTAATGCATGGGCCGGTAGGTGCAAAAGTGTCGAAACTTTTCCCTCTGGTCCACTGTTTATCTTTAAATTGGATGTCTCGCGCTGAAATGTCGTTGAAAATTGTATATCCAAAAATGTATGAACTAGCCTCATAAGTTGAAACGTTTTTGGCTTTTCGGCTCACCACAATGGCTAGTTCGGCTTCGTAGTCAAGCTGCTTTACAAAATTAGGTTTAATGATTTCCTCATCTGGACCTATAATTGACGTGTGGGGTTTAATGAAGATGATCGGTTCGTCAGGTGGAGTTTTTCCTTGTTCTTCAGCGTGGTCTTTGTAGTTTAAACCCAAACAAATAATTTTAGGGGGCCGAGCTATCGGTGCTAAAAGTTTCACAGCATTAGACGGAATCGTTGCTCTTGTCAAGTCCGTTTTGGTTGCATTGCTGAGCAGATATTCTATGTAGTTTTCTTTTATGTCTTGAGAAATCATTTCTTCAAGTGTAGATGGAACAGGCTGCTTCAGCATTTTCGCTAAAGTGGGCAAGCAGACTATTTTGTCTTTTTGTACTATGCCATATGATTTTGTTTTTGGGTTTGAGAAACGGACTAGTTTCACCTATATCAACTGATTGGGTTTATGCTCTTTAAGGAGGAACAATGCCTAGTCTAGTCACAAAAAGGCCAATGGCCTCCAGTTCTTTGATGAAAGGATTTATGCCTAACGAGTCGCTTGCGATGTGTCCGGTGATTATTAGGTTACCGACTCCGTCGGCTTTCAGTTTTTCAAGGTCTGAAGGACTTGTGTGAATATAGATTAACGTGTTTACCCCGTGTTGAAAGTATGTTTTTGCGATTTCATAGCCTCCATTAGTTCCAGCGCCGTGGGAGACTACTATGTTTCCAGCAGCGTTTGAAGCGTTTCCTTGGCGTATCTCAATGTTTGTGGTTGCGTTTCTAAATTCTGGCAGTTTTTTGAGAGCTGACACTACGTCTCTTACCTTGCAGTTTCTATTTGTTTCTCTCTCGATTTGTTGACTCATTCTCCTTCTTCCCAACTCGTCTAATGGAGTGTGGATGTTCATGTAGGGTATTTTCAGAAGCTTAGCAACATCTACTGCATGACCATAGTTTTTGGTGTGGGCTTCCACTTCTAAAGCTATCATTTTTTTGCGAATTGCCTTCTCGGCATCATGTTTAGGAACGCCGGCATCTATCATTTGCTGAACATGTCTTTCGAAGACTTGGGGGAAATTGGTGATAGCGGCTTCTCCTTTAGGGTGATGAGAGATTACGGCATCATATCCCAGTTGCTTTGCAAGCAGAAGTTCTGTAACATCTGCGTCGATTCCGCATATGATCTTTTTTATGTTTTTTCCTTCTACATATATCGCGCTGTCTGCAGGTATTGATTTGAAGTCTACAAGGTTTAACGCGATGCCCATGATTTCTTTCGTGCTAACCATTTTGTTCACCTTGGTTTGTCCAAAATCCATAATTTCTTAGCATTTTAAGTGCTGTTACTGTAGTGGACACGGTGTGTTTTGCGCCATCTGCGCTTGTCCAACTTCCATTTCGTTGTTGTAGCTTAACTAGTTTTTTGAGACATTTTTGAACCAATGGATGATTTTGCGGTATCTTTGCGTCTAGGAGACATTCTAGATACCAGTTTAGAAAGGAAGCATCTGTTTTTTCTTTTTGCAGCCACTCTTCAAAAAGCTGCAAGGATTTCCGCAGAGTTTCTTTTTCAAGGTCTTCAAGTTGAGCGAAAACCGATATGGCTATCCAAGTGGCTATTCTGAAACCAGCGATCTTTCCATTTTCGTCCATATTCTCTTTCAGGAATTTTGCTGCCTTTTTGACTTGGTCAGATCTGCGGTAGCCCAGCAGAATTAGGTTGTTTGTCGCTGCCGCGGTGAGCCATGTTTTAGTCTCTAGTTTCCCGGGTGCATTCCAAAAAGGAGGATTGTATTCTTTAATTTTTGAGTTTTCGTCCCAACTTCCGTCTGGCTGCTGAGTTTGTAAGAGGAATTGTAGCGCTTTCTTACATATCGGGCTGGCTTCTAGGTTGAGTTCGCTAATTAAATTGAGTAAGGAACATGTTTCGTTTACGCTGCTGAGGTTGCCCTTTTCCAGATTATAGGGGAACCCTCCGTCTTCGTTTTGCAGGGTTCTCAGAATTTTTAAAGGAACCTCCTCGTCACCGGAACCGTTTAACAAGTAGTTGACACGGTACTTATCTATTACGCCACCATGTTTTTGAATAAAGTATAAAGCAGCTTCAACGTTCATTTGGCCGGGTCACCACATCGTATTTCATCTGGCTGTTTATAAAACCTGTAGCAGCCAACAAGCAACACTGTTCATATCTCTGAGTAAGCAAGCAAGTTAGAACGCGAGAAGCTATTTGGTGCTTGGGTTGTATCGGGGGCATCTTCTCAGTTCAACTTCTTTGAATACTTCGAAATTTTCTTTGACAGTTCTTCTAATTACTTTTTTTGGCTTGAAAAATCAAGAAATCTGACATGTTAAGATTGCGCTTCATGCGGTGTGTCTTTTATCCTGAAAGCGCTTTGGTTCAAAACAGAAATCCGAGGGCTTACAAATCTTGCATCGAAGAGGGAATGTTTAAGTATATAACTGGCTCCATATAGAAAAGAGAGTTACGCTTATCTCTGAGGAGCAGAAGAAGAATTGGCTCGCAAAGCAAGGCAAAGTGCTTCGTCGGTTTCCTACTATATCCAGAAGACCTATTGGAAACTGGCAACCTTTAAACCTTCCACTGTTCTTTTAGCCGCTTTAGCCATAGCAGCATCCATATTTTTGCTTGGGGGAGGAATCTATAACGTTATTGAACAACCCGCTGTGGCATTTATCAGCGGTGGAAGAATAATACCTTACTATCCTCAAGCCTTGAACGAGCAACTTTTGGGGGAGAGCATAGCCTCCATGATTCTATATTCTTTGGGCATTGTGGGGCTGATATTGATATACCGAAGTACTCAATATGCTTATAGTCCGAGAGAAGCATATACCACGCTGTTGATGGGGGTACTTCTTTTGCTAATTGGATGGACGCTGGTGGAGTTTTTCCTTTTTCCAAGCACGATGAAACCGTTTCAATGAGACATCGAGGCAAATTACCAAGGTTTCTTTTTCATATCTGCCAAGTACGCTAAAAGGTTTGTTAGGAGGTGTATCGGGATAGTGATGCTTATGATTACGAATGCCATAGCCAGTGTGGGTGGAGCAACTGGAAGAGAAAAAAGCAATGCGCACAAGACAAAATCAATTTGGTCAATTATTGGCAGCAAAGCGCCCGGTGCAAGACCCATTCGTCGTTTAATAAAAGCGCCACCTAAACCTCCTATCAACGCGCCTAAGGAGAGTGAAAAGCCCAGCAACGGATTGTAGTTGCTAATAACAATGCTTTCTCCGAAGCCTACCAATGTTCCTATAACTAATCCTGTAATGAGGCCTCGAAAAGTTTTGTGAGAACCAAAAAGGGGGCGTCCATCTTTGAGTTTTTTTCCCAAGTCTATGGGTTTTCCTCCGCCGAACAATACCGGAATTGCGTTGGCGCTGTAAGCCGGAAATATGAATATGAGTGATTCTACAATTAATTCGAGCATCATATTCAATCATCGTTTTTCTTTTTTGAAATCTGTCTGCGAATAGTGCCGCAGGCCTTTCTCTTCAATCTTCAGGAACATGGACTTGGAGGGTTTTTTGTCTCCGCGTGTCTCTACCGTGGCTTTGATAACGCTGGTTTGAGCTGTGAGTTTCAGGCTTATTATTGTATCTGCCCAAAACTTTAAAACTCTGGTGGCAACGGGGCGTACTGTTTCACTTTCTCCCATAATAGTGCTTTGCACTTGACTGGTAACGAGGGTTGCTACTTTCTGCGTTTTGGTTGTTTGCGCCAAACAAGCCATTTGCCGGTTTAGTTCGCGGTTGAGAGCAAAAGTTTCTTTCATTTCATTTACCAGTTTTTCGCGATAAAGACCAGTGATGGTGTCGACAATGACAAGTCCAACTCTGGCGCTTATGTAATCGTCTAATCGTTCGATGATGGTAGCTTGTTGTTCGAAATCTTCAGGTTTCATTAAAATTATTTGAGATGAGAGTTCTCCGAAGTCATCAGAGGCGATTTGTGCCATACGTCTAGGATAAAAAGTTTTGTCACAATCAATGAACATTGTTTTGTAGCCAATTCTTGCACAGTTGACGGCGCACTGAATCGCTAGAGTGGTTTTGCCGGTTTCAGCTTCTCCGTAAACAAGAGTTATGCTTTTCTCTAACAATCCGCCTGTTAATCTTTCGTCTAGCAAACCGCAGCCGGTGGGAACAACTTTTTGCATGGGTACTCACAGGTTAAAACGAATTAATAGCTGCCAAAAATTAATAACTTTGTTTACGCTGACTATGTCAAAACGAAAGGATGCCCATATGAAAGCTAAGATCGCACTCGCCACAGTTTCGGGGAAAGCCTATTATTTGTTAGCTAGTGAGCTTAAGAAGAAGAAAGCGTCTTTTCTAAGTTTGACACCTGATGACCATATTCCAGTGGACGTAAAATTGGTGATAACCACGAAGAGGGAAAGGCATAAAATAATGCATGAAAACGTGTTAGAATATGATGAGGGTAAAAGTCCAGCAGATGTTGTGGATGAAGCTATCAGGATAGTTAAGGGTAAAAGGGTGTACGAGAGGCTTATAATAGGGGTTGATCCTGGTCAGAGTTTTGGTGTTGCAATCCTGGGAGACGGCGGCATAGTTGAAACCAAAACGTGTAATAGCGTACATGAAACATTAGCCGCCATAAAAGAAGTTTTAGCTCGTATTCCTGCCGCCCAAATAACCGTTCGAGTTGGCGATGGGGCTCCCTTATATGCTGAAGAATTCGTGCGTCGCTTGTTGGAAAGTTTACCAGAAAATGCAACAACTGAAAGTGTGAGTGAAGAAGGGACGAGTAGGTTTTTCGGCGAAGGGCCGCATAGAAGAGAAGGGAAGGACATCGGCTCCGCTATAAAGATTGCTCAGAGACAAGGCAAAGTTTTGCTGAGAAGGAAAAGTAATGATTAGAGAAGTCGAAGCTGATAAGACTCTATTAGTCAACGGCCCAGCTTCGGTGCGCCTTATTTCAGGTGAGGTGGAAATCCTTGGTGCATCTTTCGGTGTCGACGAGAGAATTATAATTAGAGATGGAAAACGTCTTCCTTTTTATGCCGAGAAGAAAGCAGTTTTTGACATAATACACGGCGAAGATTCGGTGGTTGACGAAACAAGTGGAAACACTGTTCCAACATCGTGGTTCAAGTTGACAGAGGAAGTATTCTCTCTGAAAAAGCCTGCGGTAGCTATGATTATGGGCGACGTGGATTCTGGTAAGACAAGCGTGTGCACTTTCTTGGTTAATAGTGCCCTTAAAGCAAGACTAAGAGTGGCTGTTGTTGACGCCGATTTGGGCCAGTCGGATATAGGACCGCCCACCACTATAGGTTTGGCTTATATCGACAAGCCCGTGAAAGACCTGTTTCATGTGGAGGCTAGCAATGTATGCTTTGTTGGTTTTACAAATCCTAGCGGCGCAAAGAACCGCATTGCTCAGTGCATTGTTGGTTTTAAAAATCAAGTTTTCAAAGGAAGTGAAGACTTGTTAGTGGTAAATACTGATGGCTGGGTTAAGGGCGAAGAGGCAGTTCAATACAAAATCATGTTGGCCGAAAAAGTTGCGCCTAACGTAGTTGTAATGATACAACAGAAAGACGAACTTGCGCCTATACTTCTTGGGCTCAAAAAAACCAAGGTTTTTGTTGTGTCGCCTTCAACTGCTATCAGCGAGCGTGATAGAGAAAAACGGCAAGTCCTTCGTGAGCTCAGTTACAGAAAATACTTGAAAAACGCCAAAATAGAAGCCTTCCCCCTCGGTTGGACTAAGATAGAAGGAATGCATTCTACTCCTGATCTATTTCTTACTAACGAACGACTAAAAAGGATTGAGGAAATGTTGGGGGTGCATCCAGTTTTCTGTGAAGAAACAATAAACGCTATCTGGGTAGTGTTGAGGCAAGGGCAAATGCCTAACTTTGAAAGGTTGCAGAAGGCTGAGGAAGTTTTCAATAAGAAAGTCAAAGTGCTTCAGAAGGGCGATGAAGAGGGCTTGATTGTAGGATTGCACGACGCAGAAGACAATTTTTTAGGCATCGGTGTTATATGCGACGTTGATTATAGACGGAAGGTTATGAAAATCCACACCTCCGTAACTGATGAAGTGGCTACAATACGTGTGGGAAATGTGCGGTTAGATGCCGCTTACCGAGAAATCAGCACCGTTACCCCGTCTCGGGGCTAAGTTTTAATTTGTTTGGGCGGTTACTGTCAGCTAATGTGGAAGGGGCAGTGCTTCTGGTTGGTCGAACAGCCGTTTTAAATGGATAATTTTTGCCCAAATTCTTCTTCTTCAAACCTTTTTTGCAAATCGTTAATTCTTGTTTGCAACAATGCCGTTGCCATGTTGTAATGGATGAAAACTAGAGAGTGGACAAAAGCCGCGAAACAAAAACAAGCAATGAAACCTGAAGAATGAAAAACAAAACCTTAGATGTTTAGCTTTTTTAGCATTATTTTGTTTTAAAATGAAACAAAACAACGCCATATGTGATATGTCATTATGCATATAACATATGCCTCAAACATGTGAGCCACAATATAGAAGAGGGCAATTATTTTCAGTTTTCAGATGGGCATTAGAACTGTGAATGCTGGCTTTTCTAGGTTTGATGTTTTTTGGAAATTTTTGCGTTCCGTTTCTCTTTTATCCTGTGTTGCTTTTTGGTTGTTTATGTTATCCAAAAACCTATAAGCGGTTTTTACACAGTCATACTTCATGTCAGACAAGGTTCATTGTGCCCATATTCTTGTGAAGGCTGAAAAAGACGCAAATGCTGTTTTGGAGCGGTTGAAGAAAGGAGAAAAATTCGCTAACATCGCCAAGGAAGTTTCGTTATGTCCTTCTGGAAAACGTGGCGGAGATCTCGGAACTTTTGGCAGAGGGAAAATGGTAAAGGAATTTGAGAATGCTGCTTTCGCCCTTGAAAAGGGGCAAATCTCGCCTGTGGTTAAGACCAAGTTTGGATTTCACATAATAAAGAGGCTCGAATAGCCAATTCTTCTTCGTCTCGCAGTAACTAAACACTAAATACTGGTTGTGTAGAGCTAATTATGGCGTGGTGAATCTTGAATGCCGAGAGCAACTATTGTGAAAGAAGAAATTTCAGAGAGAAATATGCGCTTTCTAGCCATTTATGTAGAGACGAAGAATGCGGTTTTGGTTTTGCTTAGTGAAGGCGAAGATCAGCTAGGCACTTTAGCGGCCTCGGTGCCGTCTGTTACTGAAATGCAACTCAACCCTCTGTTATCTTCAGTTCTTTTAGGCGATAGGAATACTGGAGTGACTCGTATGTTGGCAGAGCGTCTCTCCTCAAAAACGGGTAAAATAGGTCTAGTGTCAATACACCTCAGGACAATCAGCGAAACTGAAGCGACTCCTGTTCTAATGAGACTTTTCGAAAAAGTAACTACTGTAGAAAAAGAAGGCCGAGAGCAGAAAGGAGAAAGAATAGGTACATGAGTTTGAGAAGCTTTGTTCAAGAAATGGAGAAGCAGGGGGAAGTATTACACGTAGCCGAAAAGGTTTCCCCCCGATTTGAAATCTCAGCCATAATCAAAGCTTTCGACAAGAATGGGCCTGTTCTCTTTTTCGAAAACGTTGGAGACTACAGAACAAGAGTGGTGGCTAATGTTTGTGGAACGAGAGATAGGCTCTGCAAGGCCTTAGGCATAGCAAGAGCGGGTCTTTATCGGCGTTTGGTTGATGCTTGGCGAATGCCAACTCGGCCGAAAATTGTTGAGGGCGGTCCTGTTAACGAAGTTGTGGAAGAGCCGCGGCTCTCGAAGATTCCAGTTTTAACTCACTTCGAAAAAGATGCGGGCGCCTACATAACGTCTGCTATAATTTCGGCACGCAGTTTGGATAAGAAGGTGGAGAATGTTTCTATTCACCGGCTTCAAGTTCTTGATGACAAGCATTTGTCCATCAGATTGGTGCCCCGGCAGCTTTACGAGTTGTGGCGGACGGCCAAAAAGGCGAGGCAGAATTTGGAAGTTGCCATTTCGGTAGGGTTGCATCCAGCGGTTTCAATAGCGTCCACTGCCCTGGTGCCTTTCGGGGTGAGCGAATACGAGGTTGCCAATACGTTGCTTGAAGGTAATTTTAGCTTAGTGAAATGTGAGCATTTGGATGTTTATGCGCCGGCAGAAGCAGAATACGTTTTGGAAGGTGTGATGTCTGCCGAAAAAGAGGTTTTGGAGGGTCCGCTTGTGGACATTACCGGCACCTATGATGTTCAGAGGAGTCAACCGGTCATTGAATTAGTGGGAGTCATGAGACGTGAAGACGCTGTTTATCAGGGGCTTTTGCCTTCTGGAAGCGAACACAAGCTTTTGATGGGCTTGCCGAGAGAGGTGAAGATTTGGGAGGCGGTCGGCAACATTGTGCCTAAGGTGAAGGCAGTTAATCTCACTAGTGGCGGATGCGGTTGGCTTCACGCCGTGGTCTCTATTGAGAAGCACAAAGACGGGGATGCTAAGAACGCTTTGATGGCTACTTTTAGTGCTCATCCAAGCGTTAAGCATGCCGTGGTTGTTGATGCAGATGTAGATGTTTATAATTCGGCGGAGGTCGAGTGGGCTATTGCTACGCGCTTTCAGGCGAGCGAAGATCTTATTATTATTCCGCATGTTCGAGGCTCTACGTTGGATCCTTCTGCAGATCAGGAGTCTGGCGAGACTACGAAGATGGGTGTAGATGCAACTCGTCCAATAGATAGAAAACGGGAAAAATTCGAGCCGGCAAAGATACCGGCTAACATGCGGGTCAAAAAGATAATTGACGGATTGTTCTCCGCTTTTGGAGAAGTGAAACCCTAGTTGTGCCTAAGCTAAAGCCTATCTGGAAACCTGTTCCTCGCTACGTGTTTTCCTTTACTTTATTTGCCACCGCTTTACCTAGAGCAACGGCTTTCTCTATTTGTTCCTTTTTAGCGGGTCCACGAATTTCAAGGGTATCCACTATTTCAAAGCCGCCTTGTTCAAGACGTGTCTTTATCTGTTTTGTTGCTCCGCCTCCCCAGCCGAAAGAGCCGAAGACCGCTGCAATTTTCCCTCTGACGCCGAAAGAGGCTATGAGTTCAGTTGCGTACACCGCCAAAGGGTGTGCTCCGCCGAGAACCGTGGGTGTTCCGATGACGACGGCGCTGGCGTCTACTAGCTCTCTGAGTACGTGGGAAACGTCGGAGACGGTGAGGTTGTAGGGCACGGTTTCTACGCCTTCGGTTGCGATGGTTTCGGTGATTACTCTCTCCAGTGCTTGTGTGCTACCCCACATGGAAACGTAGACTACGACAACTTTTCGTTGAAGGGGTCCTTTAGTCCATTTCTGGTAGGCTTCAATAATAGGTTGGGGATTTCGATACACGGGGCCATGGCTTGGAGCGATCGTTTTGAGATCCAAAGGCTTCACTTTGTCTAATGCTTTTTGAGCTGAAGCGGCAAAAGGCATCATGATCTCAGCATAGTATCGTTTAGCTTCAGGGGGCAGCAGTGCGCCTACCTCATCAGCGTAAAGTTTGTCCGAAGCCATGTGGGCGCCGAAGAAGTCGCATGGAAACAAAACTTTGTCTTCGACGTCTAGGGTGAACATGGTTTCAGGCCAGTGGAGCCAAGGAGCCTCGATAAATCTTAAAGTTTTCCCGCCCAATTCCAGCACATCGCCTTCCTTAACAACTAACTTCTTTTCAGTGGGCACTTCGAAAAACACTTCAGCCATATTGACGCCCAGCTTGGTTGCAACTACCTTTGCGTTCTTGGCGACCTTAATAACTGCTGGAATGCTGCCTGCGTGGTCAGGCTCGGCGTGGTTCATTATTATATAGTCGATTTTTTCAGGCGTTACTATTTTGTTTATTTTTTTGAGTAGAGTCTGTTCGAAGCCGGGATTTACAGTATCGATTAGAGCTGTTTTGTTTTGGCCTACGACCAAGTAGGCGTTGTAAGATGTGCCGTACGGTAGCGGAATGAAAGCGTCGAAGATTCGCCGGTTCCAGTCTTCAATACCCACCCAAAAAACGTCTCGGCTGATTTCCACAGTTTTGAAGGGCATACATCGACACCGAGCTCTACTACCAAAGTGCCCCTAAATAAATTATACACCAAAACCAGAAACTACAGACTTTGTTTCCTAACCGCGGCATGATGCTTTTCATACACTGGTGAAGACAAGTTTCGCAGTTGACAAGAAAAACGAGAGGGTTACATGTTTTCCTTTTACACGAAGACAAAGCCTAAAAAGAAACCACCGCACTTCTATTAGCCTGTTCGGCAGAATGGTGTACGTGGGTTGCTGGATCTATGGCTTTAAAGGTTAGAGACGTTATGGTGAAGGAAGTAATCACGGTAGATGCTAAGTCAACAGTGAAAGAAGCAGCGGACATTATGAACCGGTTTGAAATCGGCTGCCTCATTGTTACCAAGAGTGGCAAAGCAATAGGCATACTAACAGAACGAGACTTGCTAAAAAGGGTGGTAAGCAAAGTGAAAAACCCTAGAAAAACAAAGGTGGAAGCAGTTATGTCGAAGCCCCTCATTGTGGTTGAACAAGACATGGATTTAGAAGAAGCTGCCCAACTGATGTTCAAGTTGAAGATCAAGAAGCTTCCAATAGTTGAAAACGGACAACTAATGGGACTGGTAACACTTACCGACTTGGCCCGTTTCCAGCCTCAGCTGATTCGTATTCTTAAAAAACTGAGCGAAAAAATGGCGCCAAGACGCATGCAGAAAGTCGTCGACTACTACGTAGTCTAGCAGACTTGAAGCGGTTAACGAAGTATAAACTCCCATTCACACCACACAGCTTCTGGGCGTGGATCTGGGGGGCACCTCCTACATACTACTTCTATGTTTGGGTTGAACTCTTTGGCGAAGCTTTGGAGATAGCCAAACCGCACTTCTCGGCATGGAAACTCGCCTAATCCCTTTTCAGTTCTCGTTTCTTGTGTTCGGCAATGGGTTACTCGGAAAACTCCTTTCTCAGCTGACGCTTCTGATTCTTTCCCGGTTTGGTACAGCGCCCAGCTAGTGCTTCGCAAAGCTCGCATCAGAGCTGCAACATCGGTCTCCTTCACGTCTAATGTTTCCTTCAGTTCTCTAGCTTCAAGTTTCCCCAAGATTTTCCAGCAATCTGCATCGATTTTGGTTGCAGCTTCGGTTCCAAACTTTTCTTCTATACCTAAGAAATAGAGGCCGTCGACTCTCCAAAGATTCTTAATCTGTAAAAAGAAAAGCTCAAGCAGCCTATCTCTAGGCATGCTGCTAAGTATTTCCAAGTCTTCTTTTGTCGGCCAACTCATCCTGAACACTACCGTTGACTGCCGAATCTTCTAGTTGCAAGGGCACATAAGTGTTCTGCAAACGGAGGTTTTGCCGCTTTCACACACCCTTCTCATCTTTGTGTCGTTGCTTGAACCTCACACAGCTTTTCTAGGCTCTAAGCTGCATTCAACACGTGTAAGCTCAAATTCTGAAACCTTCTAAGCCAATCAGACCTTTCCTTTTTCAGTTTTCCGACAAGAACATCAACTTGCCCTTCAGAATAGAAGTTACACAGATCAAACTTCGCCACATCTACACCGTTGGCACGTTTAAGCATCAACGTGCCGAAGTGTGGCTCCGGCTTCCACTCCGCAAACTCTTTGACAATGAAATAAGGGTTATCACCCATCGTCCTCTCAACACAAGTCAACGGCGCCTTCTTCACATAACCGTGCACCAACTCCACGGTCTTCGGCGCATCTCTCAAAATCTCCTGCTGCTTCTGAGTCGATTGACGTTGAAGCACCTTCGAGCTTCCCAAATACACTGTCAACCAAGCACTCCTATTCTTCACTGTTGACACAAAGTTGTAGTTTCCATAAACCGTTCTAACCCCATACCTCTCAGCCAT
>JBKHJI010000074.1:0-6174 GCA_046538175.1 Bathyarchaeia archaeon
TTGTCTCAACAACATAAGTGCCATGTTCTAAATGTACTAAAACCCACACATGGCTAAACTCTTCATCGCCACTAGAAACACTTCTCCGTCCCATGCTCACCTTAAAACCTTTCTGTTAGATATTTCATCAAAATAGCGCTTTTGGCATCACAGCTCAATTCGGTTGCAGGCGGTCGATATTCAAACTTGAAACAAGCTTCACCTAACGTCTTTTCCAAGCTTTCAAAATCCGTCACATCCAAAAATACTTGCCCGCCGAACAAAAACTGATATAACAAAATCCACCTAGCATCTTCTTCAGTAGATCTTTCGGTACGACCATCAGCAAACCATGTTGTATAACTGATGAACTGGGTCACTCTCACCAATGGGATGATAAAGAAAGACAAAAAGAAAACCACAACACATAGAGCAACTATCGATAAGCCTTTTAGAGAAATTTTGGTCACTTCCTAACAGCAACAATTGCAATCTTGAAGTTTTATAAAAACTTACACAGACTCTAAAGAAGCTTGTTTTGCGCATATTACATCATAGTCTTTCAATCTACATGCCGATTGAGGCTATTTTCGTTTATTCGGATGTAACCCTTAAAAGCTCAACTATCTTCGTTACGTAAAGGTAACCACATGCTTACACTAGTGGAAAAGGATAATGCATGAAAAGTAGCAGAGAGGAAAAAAGCAGGATATCCTTGACAGTTTTCTATGTTGCTTCTTTTCTAAACGATTTTGGGTCAGACATGATTTATCCAATATGGCCAAAATTTGTGGTTCTGCTGCCAGGGGCAAATATGGCTGTTCTGGGTTTGCTCGATGGACTTGGAGATGCTATAGTCTCTGTTTCGCAAGCTTTTTCTGGCTATGTGTCTGATCGCTCGGGAAAAAGAAAACTCTTCATTTGGACAGGATATCTATTCGGATCTGCGTCAAGAATAGGCTACGCTTTGTCAACCGCGTGGCAACATTTGATTCCATTTCGCGTTTTAGACCGATTCGGCAAAATTCGAGGGGCCCCCAGAGATGCGATGGTTGCAGATTTTTCCACGCAACAAAACCGTGGCAAAAATTTCGGCGTACTAAGAGCAATGGATAATCTGGGGGCTGTCTGTGGTATCCTAGCCTCCATTTTCTTGTTCAGCATGTTAGGTTATAGCAATCTGTTTCTAGTTGCTTCAGTGCCCTCCATAATCAGCGTGATACTCATTCTCATCTTCATAAAAGATAAAAAGACTGCCACTCTCTTCAAAGGACTCTCCCTGAAGGATTTCACACCTAATCTAAGACTATTTTTGCTTTTGAGTGCCATCTTCGCTTTAGGCGCCTTCAGCTATTCTTTCCTACTTCTTTACGCGGATCTTCTCAGCTTCAGAATCCCTTTCTTTTTCGAGATTCCTGAGATGGCAGTTTTCTATCTCGTCTTCACAGTGGTTGCTTCTTTGATGTCGATGCCTTTTGGAAAGCTAGCTGACATGGTGGGCAGAAAAAGAGTTTTGCTTCTTTCTTACATTTTCTGGGGAGCTTTATGCTGGGGATTTGTTTACGCCGATTCTCTTACAGGATTGGTGTTCTTGTTTATCCTGTTTGGTTTACACAAAGCTGCGGCGGATCCTGTTCAAAGGACCTTTATTTCAGAACTCGCTCCTACAAAATATAGGGCAAGCATATTAGGTGCCTACCAACTTGTGGTGGGATTGTTTGCTCTGCCAGCCTCGGTAATTGCTGGAACACTTTGGGTGAGTTTCGGAATGCTTGCACCTTTCTATTTTTCTTTCATCTTGACATGCGTAGCAACTTTGCTGCTATTATTTGTTCACGAACGAAGACCGCAAAGGGGCTGAGCATTTCGATTTTGATGATAGATGCAAAATTGTTCAGATGAGCGTTTTTAGCAATCTCTTTTAAGGCAAATATGTCTAGCCCTCCGAGCAGAAGTAATAGTCTCCCAGCCCTGCAGTTTGTTATGGTTCAGTAAAGTTAATAGGCTTCAATCTTTACAAGCATGTAAGTTTACAACATAAAGGACGCAAAAACATGCCTAAATTCAAACAGACATCGGAAATTCTCAAACTAATGAACAAAAAAGAGAATATACGAGATATCGGCATAATTGCCCATATTGATCATGGTAAAACCACTATGACCGATAGCCTCCTCACTGAGGCAGGTCTTTTAAGCCCTAAAATTGCAGGTGAAGCCCGGGCGTTAGACTATTTGGAAGAAGAACAGAAGCGGGGCATCACCATAAAAACGGCTAACATTAGCCTTCTTCATGAAGAGAAGGGCACACCTTACCTTATCAATCTTATTGACACTCCGGGCCATGTAGATTTTACCGGTAAGGTCACTCGAGCGTTGAGAGCCATCGATGGAGTGGTTGTTGTAGTAGACGCTGTGGAAGAGGTCATGGTTCAAACCGAGACAGTTACTCGTCAAGCCTTAAACGAACGCGTAAAACCAGTACTCTTCATAAACAAAGTAGATCGTCTCATTAAAGAACTCAAACTTGGCCCTGATGAGATTCAAACAAAATTGGCTAGGATAATACGTGACTTCAACAATCTTATCGCCCTCTATGGTGAGCGGGAGCAGAAAGAGAACTGGAAGGTGGATCCTGCAGAAGATACCGTTGCTTTTGGCTCAGCTCTCCATCGCTGGGGGTTCACCGTCGACATCGCCCAAGAAAAAGGTATAAGATTCAACGACGTGATAGACGCCTACAAAAACGGCAAGGTCGAAGAGCTAGTCCAAAAACTGCCTCTTCACAACGCTATCCTCACTATGGTTGTCAGACATCTACCAAATCCAATAAACGCCCAAAAATATCGAATAGGCAAAATCTGGAAAGGCGACATCGACTCGCAAATTGGACAATCAATGCTCGCTGCAGATCCCAAAGGGCCTACAGTGATGTGCATTACACTTACTCAGATGGACCCTCATGCTGGATTAGTAGCAACAGGACGTCTCTTCTCTGGAACTGTAAGAGAAGGCGAACAAGTTTACCTTGTAGGTGCCAAGAGAGATTACCGCATACAACAGGTTTCTATGTACATGGGTGCCTTCAGAGAAGTCGTCGATCAGATAGACGCAGGCAACATTGCTGCCCTTCTAGGTCTCGATCAAGCCAGAGCGGGCGAAACTCTAGTCAGCATTGATCATAAAGATGCAATGGTTCCTTTTGAACGTATAAAATACGTGTCCGAACCAGTCATAACCATCGCCATCGAACCTAAACATCCTAGAGATTTGCCTCGTCTTATTGATGTCATGCATCGTTTGGCAATTGAAGATCCTAACTTGGTAACAAATGTAAACAAAGAAACTGGCGAATATTTGCTGAGCGGTATGGGTGAATTACACTTAGAAATCGCAGTTAAATTTCTCAGAGAGTTTGCAGGCGGAGATTTTGAGCTAATTACGTCTAAACCATTGGTGGTCTACAGAGAATCCGCATTGTCACCTGGCATAGTAGCAATGGCCAAGAGCCCTAACAAGCACAGTAAATTCTGGATACAAATCGAACCCTTAGAAGAGAAAATTATCCAGATGATTGAAAAAGGCGACTTAGCCGAAGAGATGGGAAAGAAACAAATGGCTACTGTGTTAAAGGAAGCTGGTTGGCCCACCGACGAAGCCAGAAATGTATGGGCGATGGAAGAGCATAGAAACATTTTGATTGACTTAACAAAGGGAGTGCAATATCTGCGAGAAGTTCGAGACATGGTGATTTCAGGTTTTAATTGGGCTTGCCAAAATGGACCTTTGTGCGAGGAACCCATTCGAGGACTCAAAGTTAAACTCATGGATGCCTCACTTCACGAAGACCCCGTACATAGAGGGCCGGCGCAAATAATGCCTGCCATTCGGCGTGGAATTCTAGGGTCCTTCTTGTCTTCCAAGCCTGTTCTTCCTGAACCGATTTACAAGATAGGCGTGTCAGTACCCGCCCAATGGGTTGGTGAAGTTTCTGGATTGCTTACAAAGAAGAGGGGACGCATTATTGCATCCGATCAGAAAGGGCCGCTAACGATGATCACTGGATTTATCCCAGTTGCCGAGACCTTTGGGCTGTCCGCTGAAATGCGGTCAGCTACCTCGGGGCATGCTTTTTGGCAAAGTACTTTCGATCATTGGGAAAAAGTGCCTGAGAGTATTGCCGCGGAAGTCATAGCGGCTACTAGAGAAAGGAGAGGTTTGTCGCCTGATATTCCAAGTGCCAGCAAATTCATCGACGAAGCTTAGGGCAGGCTTCGCATTATTAGCCCAGAACCGTCGCACGTCGCGGAGTTAAGCCGAGGAAAACCTTCTCTACAACTAGAAAAGATCATTCCCTCTCTTTCCACAAGCCTCTTAACCTTTTCAATGATGTTGCGTCTCATCTTTCTTGGAAGGTAGAAACTTCGTCCTATTTGTTCTCCTTTCTCAAAGTATAGCGATTGTAAAGATGTTGCAAGCTGGGGGAAAGTTTGGACAAATCTCTTCCAATTGTCAAACTTTGCTTTATATGTACTACATGTGACGTGGAGAGCTCCTAGAGAAGACAGCTTTTTGATTAGCCTGTTTGGGTGATCGTTGAGGCGCGGGATTATAGGGTCGATTCGAGCAGAAACTGGTATGCCGTTTTTAGCAAGCTCTTCTAATGCTTTTAACCGTTTTGAAGGCGGTGGAACCTGAGGTTCTAGAAGCTTTGCCATTTCATCATCGTCGGTAGTTATAGTCATAGAAACCGTAGATGGAATTTTCTTAAGCAAGTCGATGTCTCTTGTTACAAGATTGGATTTTGTTATTATCTGAAGTTTGCAGTCGTGTTCTGAGAGAACTCGTAAACATGACCTCGTTAGGTTTAAAGCTTCTTCTTGAAGAGGATACGGGTCGCTAGAATTAGCGATGGAAATGAGTTTGCCCTCAAGCTTAGAAGCTTCCTTTTCAAGTATTGAAATGAGGTTCTTCTTTGGTCTACAAACGAAAAAGTCTGAGACATAAGAGCTGACGTAACAATATATGCATCGATAAGAGCAACCTGTGTAGGGGTTAAAAGTCAGCTTCTCTGGACATGTGCAAAGTTTTGATTTCCACGGGTCGAAAGGTGTGATTAACATGACGTTACTAAACTAAAAATGGTTGCCGTGCCATTTAACTATTGATCTTCGCGTAATGTTAGTTAGTAGAAAGACGTTAATTTATTAATCGGCAAGATGATAGTGGCGTGAGTGGTTAGCATGACCTACAACGTCGAAGCCACTGTTGTAAGCCAAAAGGGAACTTGTGTTTTCGGTCACAAGGTAGGCGACAAAATCTTCTTCGATGGCAAATCTGTTAAGGGAAATATTTGCTATAGTGCACTTTTGGTTTTGCTTCCAAAGGTTTTCGCTATGCGGTACGGTGTCGATTTTCCGTGGAGCGAGGACAAGGACGTGATCTGCAATGCTTGTCCAGACGCTGAAAATCCCGTGGTGTTTGAAATTAGGCGAGTAAGAAGATAATAGAGCGAAAAGGAGTTATGGCGTTTAGGTTTTGCCGGTTATTTTCACGTTTTCAACTTTTATCCTGGGGCTTAGAGCAGATGGCATTCCCCAAGATTCTAAGGTTTTAAGTTCTTTGCTGATGCCGGAAATGTTTTTCATCAACTTATAGGAGTTGCCTGAAATCATGGTGCCGATTAGAGGATGCTTTGTTTCTCCATTTTCTATGAGAAAGCCTTGCTTGACGGTTCCTGAGAAGTTGCCATTGCTGGCTTCTGTGTTACCTGAGAAGCGTCCTACAAAGATGCCTTTATCCACTTCTTCAACCAGTCGGTCTTTTGTTTTGTCGCCAGGCTGTATCACAAAGTTTGTGGGAAGCAGCTGAGGTGGGCTCTCAAAAGGTAGGGCGGGGACGAAGAACAAGCCTACGCGTCTCCTTGAAGCGTTACCAGTGCTTTGGGTGCCTTCTTTCTTTGAAGTGTAAGTGTCAAACAGAAAACTCTTCAGAACCCCTTTTTCCAAAATGGTTGTTTTTTTCCTCGGGTTGCCTTCATCGTCAAAGGCTCTTGTCATCATTCCTCCTTCTAATAAACCGTCATCGACTATGTTCAACTGGGAGACTGCCAATTCGCTTCCAATTTTTCCTTTGAGCGGGCTTGCGTTTCGTTGCACGTTGTCGCTCCTAACTCCGAAGGCTAATGTGCTGCCAA
>JBKHJI010000075.1:0-6169 GCA_046538175.1 Bathyarchaeia archaeon
CCTCTGCACGCTGTGTGGCAGTTGTTTGACACTCTGCCCCACTGGCGTCGTCTCCGTCTCTGATCACGTCTCCACGGTCAAGGATGAGTGCATCCTATGTGCTGCTTGTGTCAAGAGCTGCCCCACTGGAGCACGCGTGTGGGAAGCAGAAGGCATGAAGAACGTGGCGATCCAGCTGCACACCAATTGTGCCGCCAGGAAAGAGCCCCAGGCCTTCATATGATCCAGCATCTACGACCTAGCGATAGCGCAGCGCGTGCTACTATCTGCTCCTTCAGTGCCCTTGTTAGCTGACTCAGCTGGATGTTTGGAGGCGTTTTTCCGTCGTCACTCCTTCTTTGCCTCCACCAGAAGCCTAAGGTTTTCAATAATGTGCTCAAGACTGCTAATGACCCGCTGATCAAGGCTGAGTTTTTGGAGGAGATGAGGGCTAACATGACGCGGGAAGCGTTTTTGATGGAGTACAAAGCCGAGTTCGTCGAGGCTCTGAACAGCTATTTTCCGCAGGATCTCATCCGAAAATGTGTATTGCTGGCGCAGGGTGAGGACGCAGAGCTTTACTCATGTCTGGAGTCGCCGTTTCCACATGGAAACTACTATGCCGGAGTGGACTTTGGCAAGCTGCAAGACTATTCAGTTATTGTCGTTCTGAAACGCGAGCAAGATAGTATCTTAAAGCTTGTCTATCTGCATCAGTTTCCGCTTGAAACCCCCTACAGCCAAGTGATTGGCCATCTGGTCCGAGCGGATCAAAAGTTGAAGTTTCGAAAGGTGTCTGTGGACCAGACAGGCGTAGGAGAACCCGTTTTGGAGGAGATCCGCAACCAAGGCCTAAAAAACGTTGAGGGGGTGAAGTTCACGGTTCAAACCAAAGAAGAGCTACTGTCAAACTTGAAGCTCTTTATGGAGCAGAACCGTTTAGCGTTGCCTTATCGCCGGCGGCTGTGCACACAGATTAACGAGCAGCAGTACGCCTACAGCAAAACTGGGCACCTGCAGTTCAGCCATCCCACCGGCAGCCACGACGACATGCTGTGGAGCTTAGCTTTAGCCTGCTTGGCAGCCGCGAGGGAGCCGCCGCGGAAAGAGCCCGCCTTCACATTCGGATAAAAAACAATCAGGCCGCTCGTGGGTTCAAATCCCACCCCCACCATCCAACAATATGCCCACACCGCCCTTTTCTGCTTTGCGAACCCGCCTACCTACCCACAACCAAAAACCTACCGATTCTAACGGAAGCCCTAGACAAACAAAAAAAGGGGAGTTTGCGGGAGAAAGCGTCTGAAGCTAAGATATTCAACGCGCTAGCCGCATTTATTTACTCTGAATTTTAAACCTGCTCATGACACCAAGATATTTCAAAGTAACCCTTCAGTGGCGAATGAGGAAATTTTGACTTCTATTTCACGAGTTTCTATCAGTAGAATGAATGTAGGTTATCTTCTGCAAAAAGAATTTAAACTGCGCAAACCATGAGAAAATTGGCGAGTGTGTCAATGACTTCGGAAACCCGTCTGCTTCGTGTTTATTCAGCTGGAGCTGTTTCCCCGCCTCTTCGAGATGCCATTAACATTTTTGAAAAGAAGCTTGGAATACGTTGCGATTTAACAGTTGGCAAGCCAAGCAACCTTTTGGCAGCAATAGCAGTATCTAAGCAGGGCGATGTTATCTCCTGTGGTGCTGAATACATTTTGGACGAGGCAGAAGACCGCGGGTTGGTCGTTAAGGGTTCAAGGAGAAGTTTGGGCTTTAGAAAATCTGTGATAATTGTTCCTCTTGGAAACCCTGCAAGGATTACTTCTCTTAACGACCTGTGTCGAGAGGGGGTTCGAATAGGGATAGCTGTTGATGGATGCTTGAAGGGTGTGTGGGATGACATAGCGAGTAAGGCGGGGTTAACTGACCAAATTCGGCGAAATATTACTCATCATGCAGATGCTTGTGGTTCTCTCATGGGCTTGATTCATTCGGACAAGGTTGATGCCATATTCGGATGGAATGCATTTCAGGGCGTGTGGCCAGACACTTGTGAAGTAATTGAGTTGCCGCCTGATTTGCAAGTTTTCAGAAGTACAGTAGTTGCCATGGTTTCTTACACTAAAAATTGCGAGCTATCTCAGAGGTTCATAGATTTCTTGACATCGGATGAGGTGAGGAAGATTTATTCCAGCTACGGATGGGTTCATAAACGATAGCGGTTTAACAGATGTCATTCGAGTCTCCTTTGAAGCACCTTCGCTGCTACAACCAATAGGACGAAGGAGAATAGAGCCAGAACCAGAATGTCCAGCAAGTAAGTGATCGTAGGCGCGGAGTCGTTTATTGAAATTCTCAAAGCCTCGACAGAATAGGTGAGAGGCAAGAAACGAGCAACGATCCCGAGTTGAGACGGCATGAGTTCTAATGGCAAAAAAGTTCCGGATAGAAAAGCCATTGGAAATCTTAGGAAATTGGAGAGCATCTGAGCTTCAGGAACCCACTTTGCATAGGCAGAAACCAAGACGCCGAGCGCTGAAAAAGCTAATGACGAAAAGCCGATGGCGAAAAGAACCATCATGGGGTTGGCTATGGTGGTTCCAGAAAAAACCGCCAATGGAACAAGGACAACAGTTGCAAGAACTAAGCCGAAGAAAAAGCCTGCCAGCGCTTTTCCAAAAAGTATAGTGAAGAAGGAAACAGGTGCAACGAGTAGTCGTTCAAATGTTCCAGTCTGTTTCTCGAGAACAACTGCCACGGCTTCGATAGATGTGGTTCCAAACAAAATTACAAGCGACGTTAACCCCGAGACAATCAATGCTGAATTGATCTGACCAGCAATCGAGAATGCAAGGAACAATGAGATAGGCATCAAGAAACCGTAAGTGAAGTTGGGAGCTTTGAAGTAGTAGACTTTAGCGTCTTTTTTGGCAATACAAAATGCTTTTACGAAACCATCAATCAAATTGCTTGCCACTTGCGCCATCGTCATGATTCTCCCTTGGGCGTTTTTAATGAATCGTTCTCTCAAGCACTTTAGTGGCCGCAACCAGAAAGAGGATAGAATACAAAATTTGAACTCCCAAATCAACAAGGAACATTTGGATATTTATGGCGCCACCCATCGCTTGACGTAATGCATCCACTGAATACGTAAGTGGCAGTGTATATGCAACAGTTTGTAGAGATGTGGGCATTGCCTCTATTGGTGTGAACACACCACACAAGAAAACCATTGCGATACGCACGACGGTTGCAGGAGGCATGGCCTCTGGGATGTCTCGGAAAGGTGCAGAAAGAAATAGTCCAAACGCAGAGAATGTAAATGAAGAGAATAGGATTCCGACGAAAAATAGGGGCAGATTTGGTAGTGGAGAAAAGGGTATCATGATTGCGGTGTAGGCTAAGGAGAGAGTGATTCCAAAGAAAAAGCCTGCCAAAGCCTTACCGAGTATTATCGTGAACAATGATGAGGGCGCTGTGAGAAGCGTGTTAAACGTTCCTGTTCTTCTTTCCAATGGAAGTGATATGGCTTGAATCGCTCCTGCTCCAAAGAATGCTGCCATCGCAACGAGACCGGGTATAGCTAAGGTTAGTTCCACGGTTCTGCCGATAGAGAAGGCTAAATAAAGGACCACTGGGAGGAGGAGTCCGAACGTCAAGTTTGGTCCTTTAAAGAAATATATTTTGACATCTTTCTCTGCTATGTAGAACGCCCTCTTTAAGTCTTCGATCCATGCCTCCGCCATTGCTCTAACCTCGAATTGGTTTCACGTGCTCCTTTTCTATAGTCATGACTTCGGGACGTAAGCCGGTGAGTTTGACAAAAGCGTCTTCTAGGGTTGGCTTTAACGTGTTAACTGATACAACCCTCAAGTGATTTTCCTTAGCAAAATCAAAGATTAAGGGCAACGTTTCTGATGGGTCTTCGACGTACAGCCTAAACTTGTCCCCAGCCTCAACCAAATTCATAACATGGCTTAGTCTCTTGAGCTTATCAGTTATCTTCTTTGCATGATCAAATGAAATCTTAATTACGTGTTCTACCTGAGCCATTGTCTTAAGTTTTTCAGGAGTATCCAACGTGATTATCTTCCCTTTGTCGATGATTGCGATGCGTTGGCACAACTGATCTGCTTCCTCGATATAGTGAGTTGTGAGAAAAATCGTCGTATCTTTTTCCATGAGTTCTTTTATCAAGTCCCGAATCTGCCTTTGGCTCTGAACATCGAGGCCAGTGGTCGGCTCATCCAAAAAGAGTATCTTAGGCTCGTGAATCAAGGCTGTGGCAATCATTAGACGTCTCTTCAATCCAGTTGAAAAAGTGTCTACACGATCGTTGCGCCTCTCATATAAGCCGAAGAGCTCAAGGAGCTCCTTTGCTCTGCCCACTCTCTTGTCTCTAGGTACGCCGTGGAGTTTAGCGCTGAAATTAACATTATCCCACGCAGTCATCTCGTCATAAAGACATGAGGCACTAGGCACCACTCCAACCTCGTTCTTCGCCTTAGTAGGTTCACGCATAATGTCGAAGCCCGAGATGAATGCTGTACCCGATGTAGGCTTTGTTACTCCGGTAAGCATATTGATTGTTGTGGTCTTACCCGCTCCGTTGGGACCGAGGAAACCGAAGATCTCACCTCGATAAACTTCAAAGTGTATCTGGTCTACCGCTAGAATGTTAGGATAGCGCTTAGTCAAGTCGTGAACTTTTATGGCAACCTCCATATACTTCATCCTCCTGAAACTGCTTTAATTATGTTTTCTATCCGTCCTAACCAACGCTTCCACCCCTTTCTCTTAACTGGCTCTTTTCAGTTGCCATAACTTCTGGGCTCAGTCCAGTGAGTTTGACAAAGGCATCTTCTAAGCTTGGTTTCAACGTGTTAACCGATATGATCTTGAGACTGCTTTTCCGAGCGAAATCAACGAGAGACAGGATCACTTTGGAAGCGTCATCGACATAAAGCCTGAACTTATCACCAAGCCTTGAAACATCGTTCACATAGCTCAAACCTCTGAGCTTATCATTTAAATCTCGAGATGGACTGAAAGAAATTTCAATGATATGGCGCTCTTCCATTGAAGCTTTGAGCTTTTCGGGATTGTCTATAGCGACTATTCTACCTTGGTTAATTATGGCGACACGCTGGCAGAGTTGATCCGCTTCTTCAATGTAGTGCGTAGTAAGAAAAATTGTTGCTCCACTATCATTCAGCTCTTTTATAAGATTTCGAATCATCCGTGAGCTTTGAACATCAAGACCACTGGTAGGCTCGTCCAAAAACAGCATTTTAGGTTTATGGATCAAGGCAGCAGCTATTGTTAGCCGCCTTTTCATACCCCTTGAAAAACCGTCAACACGGTCCTTACGCCGCTCATAAAGTCCAAAGAGCTCCAGAAGTTCTTTCGCCCTCTTTTCTCGCTCAATTTTGGGTACGCTGTAAAGTTGAGCTGCAAAAATGAGGTTGTCCCATGCGCTCATTTCGTCATAGATGTTGGAGACTTCTGGAACAACTCCAACCTGTTGTTTCGCTTTAGTGGGTTCATGGATGATGTCGTAACCGGCAACAGTGGCAGTGCCAGAAGTGGGTTTTGTCTGTCCGGTAAGCATGCGTATCGAAGTGGTCTTGCCAGCACCATTTGGACCTAATAATCCAAAAATCTCGCCTTCAATCACTTCCAAATCCACAGGGTCAACTGCTATAATGTCGCCGTAACGCTTTGTCAACCCTTCTGTTTTAATAACAACTTTCAGGTTTTCTTCCCCCACTGGAAGCTAATCGCGTTTCTATTTGAGGCTTATGGAATACTTATTTTATGCGAAAAATAAGAGGGAAAAGCTGCGATTGAATAAAGGCTACTTGTTGAGCTCTTTGACATGTTCCTGCACAGCATCAAGTTCCTTCTTTAACTCTTCTGCGTAATCCTTGAGCTTTTCAATCTTCTCTGCCTTTGTTAAAAAACGTCTTCCATGCCCGTGTCCTTCTTCATCGCCTGTTCCGCAACCACACCCACATCGACAGCACATTTTCTTGGCTCACCTCCTCTCAGTAGGCTAATAATATAAAAAGTAAAGTATTTAAACTATCAAGTTTATAGCATAATAGTCGCTATTGACAATGAAAGTGATCGGTATGAACAAAAAGGACAAACACGTCTGTCTATGCCCGCTAAAAGGCGTTATAGACGT
>JBKHJI010000076.1:0-6083 GCA_046538175.1 Bathyarchaeia archaeon
CTAAAGCCTTAAAGTCATGGTTGCCTTTAATAAACTTTGTCGTGAGGAACTCTGATTTAGAATTTTTTCCAATGACCTCTGTCACAAGCTATTATTACTTTGATTAGACAAATACCCTAAGAATCTCTACGCAAACTTTTTTGTTGCCTTATTGTCCATATTAGCCGTAAATTACGCATAAACTTTAATACACTTCTTCTGATTCTCAATGAAAAAGACCTTGAACATGTGAGGGTGTATATGTCCAACGAAGAAGAGATGATAGTTACACCTTGGGAGGTGAGGGGGAAAGTTGACTACGATAAACTTGTTCGCCAATTTGGTACTCAACCATTAACGGACAAGCTGTTAAAGAAACTTCAGCAGCATGTAGGCGAGCTGCATCCCCAGTTGCGGCGAAAACTTTTCTTCTCCCATCGAGACCTTGACGTAATTTTAAATCTCTACGAGAAGGGCACAAAATTTGTCCTGTACACTGGTCGAGGGCCTTCAGGTCCAGTACATGTAGGGCATTTGGTTCCGTGGATTTTTACAAAATACCTCCTAGAGAAATTTCAGACCAAACTCTATTTTCAAATGACTGATGACGAAAAATTTGTTATAGAGCCAGATCTGAGACTTGAAGATACAAGACGATTTGCTTACGATAATGCCCTGGATCTTATTGCACTAGGATTTAAACCTGAAAACACGTACATTATTTTCGACATCAAAGATATAGCTGTTCTATATGATGTTGCGTTGGAAGTCGCCAAGCGTGTTACTTACTCAACGGCAAAAGCTGTTTTTGGGTTTCGGGACAGTACAAACATCGGATGGATCTTCTGGCCAGCGATCCAGACAGTTCCTTGTTTTCTCCACGCCAAACTTACGGGCGAAAACGTGCCCTGTCTCATACCTGCTGCCATCGATCAAGATCCCTATTGGCGTATAGCCCGAGATGTAGCGCCTAAACTGGGCTATCACAAGCCGGCACAAATCCACTGTCGCTTCGTGCCAGGACTTGGAAGAGGCGGAAAAATGAGCGCCTCAGAGCCAGAGACATGCATATTTACCACCGATTCCGCAGATACCGTCAAAAAGAAGATTTGGAACGCGTTCACTGGGGGCAAGCCCACCGTTAAAGAGCAGAGAAAACATGGTGGAGCGCCCGAAGTGTGCACAATATATCAGTATTTGCTTTATCTCTTTGAAGAAAATGATGAAAAACTTGCCGAGCTGATCGAAGAGTGTAGATCTGGAGAAATTGTGTGCGGCGACTGCAAAAGAATGTTAACTGAAAGAGTGATAAAATTCCTCTTGGCGCATCAAAAGAAAAGAGAAAAGGCCAAAGATCTTGTAGAGAGTTTCTTCATAAATCGCTAAACTGGGTTTCATGATGGAACCGAAAAAATCTAGAATCTCTCTTTCGGGCGCCTACAAACTCTTGCATCCGATGCACACTATACTAGTAACTTCCGTCGACAAAGCGGAAAAGGCAAACATTATCACGCTAGCATGGGCAATGCCAACATCGATTAATCCCCCTCTCGTAGCAATAAGCGTTAGACCTACTCGCCACTCACACAAATTAATCGAAGAAACTCGAGAATTCGTAGTAAACATTCCAATTATGGAAATTGCGAAAGAAATACTATTTTGTGGTAGACGAAGCGGGAAAAACTATGACAAGTTTATAGAAACAAAGTTGACTCCTTTGGCGGCTAAATCAGTAAAGACGCCTATAATCAAAGAATGTATTGCTCATCTGGAATGCACACTAACGCAAACTTTCACCACAGGAGACCACACGATTTTTGTTGGAGAAGTGGTAGAAGCCTACGCCGATGAAGAAAGTTTCCAAGAAGAATTTGACAGTCGGAAAGCCAAGTTGGTTTATCATCTGGGTGGAAACAAATTCGCCACCCTCTCAAACGAAGTTATTGAACCTTCCCTCTAGTTTTACAATGAATAGGTTTCTCCAGGTGCCAATACTACAGCTTTCACGTCGGGAATTCTCTTGTTAACCATTTTGACAAAGTCGTCAGCTGTTTTAGCCAATACTGGAAAAGTTTGGTAGTGCATAGGAATAACGATTTCCGGGTTGATCAACTTAACTGCCTCAGTTGCTTCCTTGAAATGCATTGTGTAGAAACCGCCTATTGGGAGCAACGCTACGTTGGGTCGGTAGAGTTTGCCTATACACTTCATGTCTCCAAAAAGCCCAGTGTCTCCAGCATGATAGATGCTTTCTTCTTTTCCCTTCAAAACGAATCCTGTGGGGGCACCATGGTCAGATGTGTGAAATGCCTGCGTCATTATAATATCTATTCCTTTCACGTTGGCAGTACCGCCTATATTGAAACCTACCGCTTCTTTGATTCCCCTCTCCTTTGCATAATTGCACAATTCGGGGGTGCCGACAAAAACAGCGTTTGTTTGTCTGCAAATCTCTGAAGCGCTCCCCATATGATCTGCGTGGTCGTGAGTCACACAGACTATATCCGCGTCTTTGATGTTCGAGGTTTTGACTGGTGCTTTAGGATTGCCATCAAGCCAAGGATCCAAGAAAACGATTCTTCCAGCCATGTTTATTTCAAAGGTTGCATGGCCTAACCACTTAATAGTTGCCATTCTCAATGTCTCCTATTTATAAAATCTTTTAACCCTCTTTAAATTTAAAGAAAATGGGTGTTGAAAACTGAGTCTTCCCAAAGATGTTCTTGAAAAATATAGAAATGCTGGACAAATTGCTAAAGAAGTGCGAGAAGAAATGAAACGTTTCGTGCGCGAAGGGCAGTCGATACACGAGGTGTGTGAAAAAGCCGAAGGGTTGATTTGTGAGAAAGATGCGCGGCCGGCTTTTCCATGCAATGTATCTGTAAATGAAATTGCGGCCCACTTTACTTCGCCTCCTAATGATGATCGGGCTATTCCGCCCCGGTCCCTTGTAAAAGTTGACGTGGGCGTACACTTGGAAGGCTACATTGCAGATACCGCTGTTACGATATGTTTCAATCCAGAATATGAAAATCTTGTAAGCACTGCTGAAGAAGCTCTAAAAGTGGCCGTTGACACAATACGCGATGGAATATCAACTTCTCAACTTGGCTCAGCGATTCAGAAAACTATCGAAACCTACGGGTGCAAGCCAATTTCAAATTTGACAGGGCATAAAATAGGACGATATTTGATCCATACCGGGAAATCTATTCCTAACGTTTCACATTTGGTCGGCTCAAAGCTGAAGGATGGTGAGGTTATAGCGATTGAACCCTTCGTAACCGTGGCCAACGCAGCAGGGAAAGTGAAAGACTGTGAAGAAGCCACGATTTTTAGATTTGTGAAACGTAAATCGCTGAAAAACTCACACGCAAAGCGTCTTCTCAGTTTCATTGAGAACAACTTCAAGACATTACCTTTCTCAGAACGGTGGTTGATGGGAGTTGTGCCTAAAGAACATCATCTTGTTGCTTTTCACGAGGTTGTCAACTCAAAATGTTTGGCAGCATATCCTGTCTTTGTTGAAGCCAGCGGAAACCCTGTAGCACAGGCTGAACATACGGTTTTAGTTATGAAAAATAGATGTGAAGTTTTGACTTAGGTAAAGATTTTCTCTTCTTTTTTCTTTTCCGCTGCTTCGCGGTATATAGCAGAAACCATCAAGTTTCCTTCGCATTTTGTGCATTGGCCAAAATCTTTGAGTATATAGTCGCCTCGTTCAAAGTTTCTAACCTCTTTAAATCCACACTTGGAACAGGTTATCGTTGTGTTGATCGGCTGGGTTTCTAATGTGAATTTCTGCATTCGCCTTCTAGTTTGTAACAACATGTAAGCTGACAAGGCCAGCCCTACAAAACCTATAATCACATAATATCCCCACAAATCTTCTCCAGCTTGAAACGCCTCCCATCCTTGGTATAAAACAACTATAGAAAAAACCAGCACAACAATTATGACAATCGTCACAATGGAGGATATTCTTTTCGCAGGCGTTTCTGTTTGGGTGCCCATTTTATTGTCCCACTCCGATAGTGTTACCTATTCCTGCAACTATAACAGCGTCGCCTTCCTTAGTTTTCTCTTTTATTACCCGCTTAACCCGTTCAACTGCAACTTCAACTGCATCGAAAATCTCTTTTCTCATTGGCGACACCGCATCGCCAATATCTTCCTTGATAATCACTGCGTTTAGCGGGATCTTACTTTTCAGTATGCTTTCTTCAATTTTGAATTGTTCGGTTCCTGGACCACCGATAGCCGCTCCGACTCCTTCCGCCACTTCTCCAGGTTTTTCGCCTTCAAGCTTTAACGCAGCGTCTATCATAATTATTGAAGCGATTTTTCCATTATTCTCTTCCACAACTCGCTTTATTGCCTCTCCAGGCTTTCCCACATTCCCACCTGGACCTTCGGCTTTTATGACATATGCGGTTCGTCCTTCTAAGGGAACTTTAGCCACTACACAGTCCTTTTGGATTTTTCGTTTTTTGTGTCCGTGCATCAGATTAGCTGCAACTAGAGCCCCTGCGCTGTCTCCTATAGGTTGACCATAGGAGAATGCTTTAAGGGCGCTAGCATAAGCTTCTGCCTCTCGCATTATCAAAGGAAGTATCATCTGTATTTGCATGATAATGTAGAGACTAAGCGTTTTCTTTCCCAAAATGTAGAAGTGCCGTATAACCTTGTAGATTATGTTCAACGCTGCAGCGGCCTCTAAGGTGTTTTCCAAATTGTTTATGTTGGTTTCATCCGCTGCAGGTGCCATCAATTTGACTTCGTCTTTGTAGCGGTTTTCTCGCACGTCAAGTATGTGTTCAAGTTTCCACACGACGCCTGCTGGATCCATGCTTTCTGGGGGGATTGTCACGTATTCAAGGAATTGGTCAACTCGTTCTGAAGGGTCCATCTCTGGCTTTCCTACCTCCTTTATGGTATTTACTGCAATTTTGCGTCCTTCATCTCGTATGAATTTGAGTCGAAGTAACGATCCTTGAATTTCTCTTACCATAATATACATCTGGATCCTCTGCCCATAGAAAACAAAAGCTACGAAAAGAAGAGTGAAGATTATTTGGAATACCCAGCTTATGCTATCTGTTCCAGGAAATAATTGCCCCCGCAAAGTCTCTAATTGCATCGGTTTCGCCACATCCTCTGAAAACTGTATTCACAGAGTTATAAGTCTTAAGGGTTTTCACGAAAAGAGGCTGCCAGCTTTTCCGGCTTCACGTGGCCGAAGACCACACTAATACCGGAAACGGAGCGCAGTTTAACTTCCGAGTTCGGAATGGGATCGGGTGGAACCCGCGCCCTATGGCCGGCAACCTTTAGATAAACGCGTTTCAAGGTTCATTAACCTTTCGCTAACTGTTTGGCTGCAATGTAGCGTTTGAAGGTTTCATGGAGTTTTTCTATGGTTTTTCTGGTTATATAGCCTTTGTGGGGCCTGAAACCTCCCGAAAATCCTTTTGGTATGTGAAGCAATTCGTGGATCAAGACTTTTTCCTGTTCTGTTCGGCTAAGTTTGTCGTATCTTTCGGAGATTACTTCAATTAGATATATTGGACGAGTTTTAATGGCTAGCTGCCAGAGTTTCCCTAAACCGTGGACTCGGGCTATTGTCCGTTTTGCTTTGGAGCCTCTACTTCTGTAATAGTAAACGTGTTGAGGATTTATGTGGGTGAAATTTAGTTTTGTCACTATGGTGTCGGCGAGTTGTTTTACGTCTGGGGCTTCATAGTACTTTATGCTCATATTGTTCCCTCTTTGTAGAGGTTAGTATGAAAAGTGTTTTTAGCCTTTTTATGCAAATTGTGAAGTGATGGGTGATGGTTTACTATGTTTATATGCTTCTCTGCGATGATGGAAGCTACTATACCGGCTACGCTAAGAATGTGGAGGTTCGTTTCAGACAGCATAAAAGAGGATTAGGCGCAAGGTATACGCAGATGCACAAGCCTAAGAAAATTGTTTACGTTGAAAAGTTTTGGACGCGTAGAGACGCTATGCACAGAGAGAAGGCGATTAAACAACTAAGTCGCAGCGAAAAACGGAACCTCGTTAGAAGTGCAAGAGGTTAGCGTTACTACGCAATGCATATA
>JBKHJI010000077.1:0-5991 GCA_046538175.1 Bathyarchaeia archaeon
GATTTATGCAGGCCAACGTTCATGTCTTTGAAAAGAGGCAGGAGACGGAGCGTTTTTTCTCCAAGAAGACGGTAGGCGAAAAGCTGAGGTTTCCACTTGGTTTTTTCTGCGCTTTCCGTTGACTGTCCAAGATGCTTTTTGCGTGTGGAGGATTTCGGGGTCACTTGCTGTCCATCCTCGCTTTTCTGTATATTCGCTCAGGACGCGTGTAGTACTCGCGTATAACGTTGGCGACCTCTGTGTATTTTCGTATGTTTTTTTTAGCCATCCACTCTAGCACAGTCTTTCTTTTTTGCAGCTCTGCGCAAATCTCTTCCTCAGTGCTCCCTGTTCTTTTCATGTGTTTTTCTAGGATGTGGCTTTTACCCATATATTGGAAAGTGTCACTTTTAGGAGTCCAGTTGAACACTTCTTTGGTCTTTAGTTCTTTTGTTTTGGAATCAAAAGCAACAATTTCTGTCACTGTCGATGTTCGTCTAGCAGGTTTGCCGCTGATTTCTGTCCGTACTTGAATCGTGATAGCGTCAATCATAGCAATTAGGGGCTTCGGTATGCTCATGGGTTCTGATTCTAATCTATTTACGGCGGAGTCTGGGGACTCGGCGTGAATTGTACTCATGCCTAAATGCCCTGTAGCCATAGCTTGGAACAACGTGTATGCTTCTTTACCTCTCACTTCACCTACAATTAAAAAGTCTGGGCGTTGTCGTACTGCTGCCTTCAGAAGGTCAAATAACGTTATCGTGCCTGACCCTTCTTCTTCACGCCCAAAAGCCGTTCTTACTACTGAAGGAATCCAGTTTTCGTGAGGTAAATTAAGCTCGGCAGTGTCTTCTACGCTTACAATCTTTAGCTCAGGTTTTATGAACATGGAAAGACAGTTGAGCATGGTTGTTTTGCCAGACGCCACTCCTCCAGCTACTAGGATGGATGCTCTGTTTTCGATGGCGTACCAAAAATAGGCTGCCATTTCTGGCGATAATGTTTTGAGGCTGATTAAATCAGAGATTGTAAGAGGGTCGACGCGGAAACGACGTATTGTAAATGTTGAACCGCGCCGAGTGATTTGTTTTCCGTATGTTAATTGGGCACGACTTCCGTCTGGTAAAGATGCATCTAAAATAGGCGATGCCATGGAGATGTGTTTGCCTGAGAGATAGGCTAATCGAACGATGAAGGAGTTTAACTCTTTTTCGTTCTCGAAAATGATGTTGGTGGGTAATGATTCATATTCACGGTGCCAAACGTAAACTGGAATGTTGACGCCGTCTGCTGATATGTCTTCAATCATGCGATCTTTCATTAAGGGATCGATTTTTCCATAATAAACAAAGTCGCGTATGATGTAGTACTGTAATTTTTCCACAGATTCTTCGGCGATTTTTAGGCGATAGCTTTTGACGGCTTCTTCAATTTTCTGTTTTAGGTATTCTGCAGCTTTTTCTTTGGTCTCTATTTCTTTTAGGTTGACGTCGATTTCTTCCATTAAAATATTTTTTATTTCTTTAAGAATTTCTGCTTCTCCTTCAAGTAGTGTGGGTTCGATTACTTGGTAACGAACCTTCTGAGTTTCTGGATCTTTTATTATGGCGGCGTACACGTAGGGTTCTTGGATGGGGTAGACTTCTCTGAACACAGAGGGCCTTACTTTTTTGATTTCTTGTTCTGTTTTTTCCACGCTACGCTCACCATTTTTCAGAATGTATCCTATCGAGAGAGTGTTTTTTGTTTCCCATTTCAATTTATATAGTGTAGCAAGACTTAATAAAGTCTATGAATCTAAAATAACACGCCACACCCAACAACCATATGGAACACTGGAGACTCGACAAATGTCTCTTGGCTCTCCTATGCCAACTTTTAAATCTTGAAAACCACATACTACTAAAAACAGAAAGAGAACCTTAATGGAGGAGATTATGTTGAGCGAACCTACAGCCATGAGGACCTTAAGGAACCTCCCTAGAGACAAGGCCTTTTACTTCTTTACCTCGATAGGAAACTACACAGGAGAAAGCGCTGCATCGTTAGAAGAGTTTGTTAAAAAAATTCTAGAGGTAAATGTCAAATCATTGGAATTTCATCTTTACCGTGGAGATTTTGAAAAATGGATCGCTGAAACGCTTGAAGACAACGAATTAGCAAACAAGCTAAAACAACTCAAAGAGTTGAAACCAATAGGAATAGACCTTCGAGACCGTTTATACCTAATTGCCTCAAAATATCACGAAAACCTCAAAAAACCACATAAAACTTTCACTACACCTGCCCCTACAAAACCAAAACCCGCCACCATAACTTTCGGGAAACCCCAACCGCAGAAAACCGTAAAAGCTGAAGCTGAGGAGCAATAAGACTTTTAACACGGACATAGAAGTTTTCAAGATACGAATTCTGAGGCACCGTTGTTAGAAGCAGTAGCAAAGAAGCCGTTTTCACGCTCGCTAAAATCAAAGAAGTAAACTTGATCTCTCTTGTCATGAGACGATAATCTTCTGCTGTTTCGGGATAATACGCCAGCTTAGCCCCAAATCGTGGAAGGTGTTCCAAAATTTGGTAGAAGTTTTTGTTTATCCAATCCACAGCACCAAAAATCGTGGATCCCGACAAAAGACGCTCAAGCAACTCCAAGGTGACTTTATCAGTGTCGGTCAAATCAATTAATCCTGTCCAACCGATAACAACTTTAGCTCCTTTTCCAACAAGCGCCTCCGCCATCGTCGTGCTTTTGAGACCGTCACATCCCATCAAAATAATCACACAATCACTATCAAATCGACCTCTCATGCTTCGATCAACAAAAGTGGGTCCGATAGCAAAATACTCTGTGTAAGGATAAACCAAGAACTGCGCATGGCTGATTTGATCTTCATAAGAAAGATGTTTTCGGTCATCAAATTTTTCTGAGGTGAACAAGTCGACAAAATTGGTGTTGTTTCTCACTGCTGAGTGCGTTCTTAAGATTATTATCTTGCCTCCTTTTGATGGTAGGTCTCTGTAAAAATTTACGGTAACGTCATCTCCTGGATAGTAATTCACGTCGTATCCAGCAGCGGTTAGTGTTGAGTTGCAGTTATCGATAAAAGTTTGATTTTTTAGTTCTTCTTGAACGGAAAGCTGGTCTACTATGGCCGCTGTCCAATTTTCTTGGTGAGACAGAAAAAATAGGTAATATGCCACCAAACTGGCCAATAGAATCAAAGTGACTAAAATAACGCTGCGCAGCAGTTTCTGGTTCAAGCTTTTTTTAGCGGTCTTTTTTCTCTGTTTGCGTGCCATGGAAGCCACAAGCCGGTTAAAGGCTCTAAGAATTTATATGAACATAGAGTCTCTTTAATCTCTCGATAATTCCACACTGCTTTGGTTTTCGCCCAGCTTTTTCATTTGGTTTCGATACATTTCAGCTATTTCTTCGGCAGTTGTGGCGTCTTCGGCTGATTTGTCGAGCCTATAGTTTCCAGTAAACCGTGGGAATCTTATGGCTAACCCGCTTCCCTTACGTATTGAATCCATCGCACAGGTGTGGACTGGGCTCAAGGTTATCTCGGATCCTAAGACTTCGATTACGACAGCGGGTTCAAACCATACATCTGCATCTAACATCGATTGCACTCTAGAATGTTTGTGGGGAATCTCGTGTTTCTTCATCATTTTTGGCAGTTTTTCCAAGTCTGTATCGGTAAAGCCTGTTCCGCATTTTGTTACTGTTTCAAATATGTCTTTTTCAGGGTTGTAGGCCGATAGGAGTAGTGCTCCATAGGTTCTTGCCCGTTTTCCGCGGCCGTGGAAGGCTCCTACGATTACGAGGTCTACGGTGTCGGTCAATTCGCTTTTGTATTCGCGTTTATATTTTATCCAAAGCCATCCTCTTGCACCTGCTTGGTAAACCGATTCTTTGGTTATGGATTTACACATTATCCCTTCGCAGCCGTTTTCCACGGCTTTTTCGAAAAACCGTTCTATTTTTTCTGCACTGTCTACCATGGCGGCTTCTGCGATTTTTATTCGCTCACTACTTGCAATTATCTGCTCCAACTTCTTACGCCTAGTCAAGTAAGGCTCTAAAGTGTAATCTTTTCCGTCGACATATAACAAGTCAAAAACAAAGAGCGAAACAGGATATTCATCCATGGCTTCTTTAACGCCATATTTTCTTCTGCGATGCATTAATTCTTGGAAGGGTCTCATCTCTCCAGTTTCTACGTCTACGGCAACCAGTTCTGCTTCAATAATCGCGTTTTTTGCTTTAACAAATTCTTTCAATAGTTCTGCAGCATCGGGGTACTGTTCTGTAATGTTTTCTAAACGACGCGAAAACAAGGTAACATGATCGCCTTGTTTGTGGGCTTGCGCTCGTTCTCCGTCATACTTATACTCGGCCATACATCTGCCGTTAAGTTTCTCCAAAATCTCTTCAGGTGCCCCTAATCTTTCTGCAAGCATCGGACGTATGGGACTTCCAAGTGATACCTTAAATTCCTTAATGCCTTTTAGTCCTTCTTTTGCTACTGTTTTAGCCACCTTTCCGAGATCTGAAGAAATGTTGTAGGCACGTTCTAACGCAGTTCTGGCCTCTTTTCCCCCTCCATGGGCAATTGCTAAAGCGTCCAGAACTGTCATGTCGGCGATTCCTAGCCTCAAACTTCCTGTTACAATTCTTATGATATATTTTGCCTCCTTCGGCAAAGCCTGCGTTAAGAGTCCAGCGAGAAGGCTTAGTTTCTTCTCCATGGACCCTCCTCCAGAGGCTCTCGCCATCTTATCAAGCGTGTCGTAAACATTTTCCACAGTCAAAGGTGTGGCTTTAAACAACGTTGACTGCGCTCTCTTTGCTAAAAAATTTTGAGCGGTTTCACCGATATCCCCAGTTTTTGCCAGGCTTGCTTTGATTTCCTTTTCGCCTTTGCCAGTAGCTTTTGAAACTGCTTGAATAGTTAGTTTTTCAGCTATTCCAGTCTGGACATCAACAAAATCAGGATACAATTTTCCTTGAGTGAGATAAACAACTTTATCTATAATGTCACTTGGCGTGCGCTTGAGAAGCCCCACCAAATAATCGGTCATTTCAAGCCGTTTAGTCGTCCCTTCAATCTTTTCGTAGCAGCCAGCTATTACCGAGAATTCCAAAGGAATACCTCATTCTAACTTAGCGAGAAAGCCTATTAAAACAAAACTCTTGAAAGCTGATTTCTAGGAGTTTCATTTCGTTTATTCAGAAGTTTTCGTAATGGACAATGTCGCTCATAGACCTTCTCCCTCGGGGTCTTGGTTTCTCTGCGTGGTAGCCAACGGGAATTATGGCTATTGGCCTCACATGACTAGGAGTTTTAAGAACTTTTCTAACAGTTTCTTCTCTGAAAGCTCCAACCCAACAAGCGCCTAACCCCATGGCATGTGCAGCTAGCAGCATGTTTTCTGTAGCTGCAGCAGTGTCTTGTAAACAATAAAGATCAACGCCTCGGCTTCCATAACCTCTGCTTGACCGTTCCTCATTGGCACAAACCACTATCACAACTGGGGCTTCTGCAATGAACATTTGGTTCAAAGCTGCTGCTGAAAGTTCTCGCTTTATCCTAGAGTCTCTCACTATGATGAATTCCCAAGGTTGAATGTTACCTGCAGAAGGCGCATGTCTTGCAGCATCTATAAGCGTCTCGACTTGTTCGTCAGACAACTTCGTTTCTCTAAAAGCACGGATGCTTCTTCTGTTTTTTATTGCTTCAAATACGTCCATCGGGTTCACCCTGTTGGCAACGCTATTTTTTGCAACTGCTTTGAAAGAAAGTCTCGCTGGGCCATTTTAAAGGTTACCAGCACAAAATATAAACCCTTTTTTTTAGTCAGTCTTTTAATTTCATCGTCAACTCTTTCAAAAACAGATACGAACCTCTTCACAACTTGCTCAGTTTCTTTCTCTAGACTGGTGAATGTGTTATATAGGTTGTGAATATTTAACCTCTGAATGAAACAGAATCTCAAGGCGATGTTTAT
>JBKHJI010000078.1:0-5620 GCA_046538175.1 Bathyarchaeia archaeon
ATAGGTTGTGAATATTTAACCTCTGAATGAAACAGAATCTCAAGGCGATGTTTATTGGAAAAGATTCCGGCAACGAAACTTCTTTATTACCACGATGCTTATCTGCGTGAGTTCGAAGCTAAGGTTCTTGAAGTTGTTAAAAGGGGTCAATCAACCAGTATAATTCTTGACAGCACCGCGTTCTATCCCACGGGCGGGGGGCAACCTTCAGATAAAGGAACTATCGAAAGTGAAAACGGCAGAGCCAAAATAACAGATGTTCAATGGAACCAAGGCAGAATTTTGCATCTGACAGCCAGCATTGTTGGCAAGATTAAGCAAGGCGAGACGGTCAGAGGAGTCATTGACTGGAACCGACGTTACGCTCTGATGAAAAATCATACCGCTGCACATATAATGGCAGAAGCCATCAGACGTGTTCTTGGTCGTCCAGTCGAGATTGTAGGTTCTGGGCTCGACATTGATAAAGTTCGCTTAGATCTGGCCCTTGAAAACTCGTTGAGGCCAGCGTTCGAAAGAATCGGGAACACCGCCAACAACTTGGTTAAAGAAAATAGATCTGTTATACTAAGAGTTATGAACCGTGAAGAAGCTGAAAAATATGTCGAAAACTTTCATGAAAGCTTGAAAACGCTTCCGTCGAGCGTTGACCAAGTGAGAATTGTCGAGGTGGAGGGTTTATGTGCCTGTGCTTGTGGAGGAACCCACGTAAAAAATACCGGAGAGCTCGGGGTCATGAAAATTTTGGGCCGTTCTTCAAAAGGTAAAGGTGTAGAACGACTAGAATTCACGGCGCAAAATTAGAGTAGAAAAAACATTTTTCCTAATGATTGATGGGCAAAAGATCAATTAGTTCTATGAAAAAACCCTTAACAAAAGATCTCAATAGGTCCTCGGCTTTTGGCAGCTAAGAACTGTTAATAAGTATGATCGAGAATAGTTCAAAAAACTGCAAAAGCTTAAAGGTTGTTTGACTTATTAACGAATCGCTGAGCAAAATCCAAAAATGCGACAAGCTGATGTGAGTGAAAGATAGAGGAGGAAGAAAGTATGTCAAAAATTTTTATTGAAATCTCAGAACTTCGGAAAATCGCTGGCGGAGACACCGTGAAAGAGCTAGCTGATTTTCTTGAAGAAAAACTCAAAGGGCTAGCGGTTGAAATGACTGGTAGCGAAGTGGTCTTGAGCTTCGACGAAGGAGAGAATCGTTTTTCTCGTCCTTATCTGCGAACCCTTCTGCGTAAGTTTCTCTACAAAGCGGAGTTGGAAGAGTTTCGAGTGATTGCTGGAAAAGAAAACGCTTTCATTATCAAAGAGAAGAAACTGCCCCTAGAGGAAGAATAGTCCCCTAACCTTTCTTTTTGGCTATCTTCCTAAAGCTATAGAGCAGATTCCCACTAGCACTAACGCTGCGCCTACAACAAAAATTGGAGCAGGGAGTTCTGCAAAGAGCATAATGCCTAGAAGTGTTGCGCCTATAGGTTCAAGGAGAGCCATAGTGGCTGTTTCAAAGGATTTCAGATTAGAAAGCGAAGAAAAATAAAGGGTGTGCGCGGTGGCCGTGGACAAGACGCCCAGTCCGATCAAAAGTAGAAGTATTTCTAGGCTGTTCGGCATTTCGAAAACCGTTGTAGTGACAGCAGATGTTACGCCGACCGTGAGAGCTGCTGCCACATATATGAAGAGCATGGTCGGTAGAAGGGGAAGTCGAACACGTTTTTCTCTGCCATAGTTGAGATAAAAGCCTTCGGCAACGGCTGCTAAAGTAGCCTCCAAATTTCCTATCAAGTTTGCAGTTTCTCCCCTTCTCACATCTCCATAGGCTATTAACCCTGCGCCTACAAATGACAGTGCCATACCTGCTAAGGCCAATTTCGAGGGCTTAATTCGGTAAAGAAATGTCGATATTATCATAGAGAAAATAGGTGTTGTGTTCACCAGCACAGTGGCGTTCAAGATGGTTGTTTCTTTTACTGCAGAGATGAAAAGAACGAAGTGGATACCCAGTAAAATTCCTAATACAAAGAAATGCTTAACGTTGCTTTTGAATGAGCTGGTGCCGAGTTTTCCTTTTTGAACCAATATTATGATGGTTAGAACTGCAGCGGCTATTATTAAACGCCACAAAGCTATTGAGAAAGCGTTTATGTCTATCAAACGGATGAATATTGCTGCTGTTCCAAAAAGTACACCAGCTATAATCCCCTCTAGAAGTGCCGATCCTCTACTTTTTTCAATCATGTAACAACGCCATGTCTATTTTCTGCAACAATTCTGCTCACAGCGGCTTCCTTTTCCAGCCTTATCACATGCTCTGCTTTCTCTGCGAAAGCTTCGTTGTGGGTGACTGCAATTATTTGCTCAATGGCTTTGAGCCGTGCAATTGCTTCGGCCAACCTATCAACCGAATGGTCTTCTCTGCCTAGGCTTTCAGTGGGCTCGTCTAGCAAAAGCAGTTGTAGACTATGTCCTGTTCGCGCCTGCATAATGAGTTGGCCTAAAGCAAATCTGTAGGCGAAAGCTAAAAGAGTGCGTTCGCCTCCTGAAAGATATGAAACTTCTCTTTCGTAACCTTCTTGGCTTTTAATTGAGGGAGTGTATGTTTCGTCGATGCGTACAATTAATGCAGATCCACTTTCTTCTCCGACAAGGCTGTCTAAGACTTTTTGAACAACACGTTCCAGAATTCTGACAAACTCTGTGCGAAGTTTAGGCTGTATACTTCTATAAGCATCCCGAATTCCGTCAACAGTTTCCAACAAGTTCTCTATCTTTTTCACTCTCTCCATTTTTTGCCGTGTCTGCTCGAGGCGTTCTCGAAACTCTTCGATTCTAAGCGATGCATCGCTTTTGCGTTTTTTGCTGAATTCTCGCTTTGTCTTTATGGTATGGTAACGCTCAAAAGCGGTTTCATGGAGTTTTTTGGCTGTATCTAACTCGTACATGTCGAACTTTGCGATCTCTTTGCGCAATTCATCGAGTTGGATGCGAAGGGTTTTTTCTTGCAATTGTTTTTCCTTGAATTCTTTTTCCAGCTTCTTTTTGCTTTCTTTTTCTTCAACGATTCGTATTTCCAAGTCTTGTGTTCTGGGGAGAAGTGATTGAAGATCTAGAACAGTTCTGTTTAAAATGTTTCTCAGTTTTTCTAATTCTTGGAGGTTTCTATGTAGCTCTGCAAGTCTTTTCTCTCTTTCCAAGTTTTCTTCTTCGATGTGTTTCAATATGTGTGTTTTATAGTCGCTCGGTATAATCTGCAAGCAGAGAGGGCATTTGCTTTCTGCGGCAAGGTTTGATATACGTTGTTTGGCTGTTTGGGTTTCCTTTCTTGCATGTTCCTGTTCGGCTCTTATGCTCGTCATTTGTTCGTCGAAAGAGGCTAGTTGCTGTCTTAATTCTTCAACCTTCAAATCTGAAGACAAGCCGATTGCTTTTAGTTGCTTCCTCTGCAAGCTTATTTTGGTTGTGAGGCTTTCTAGACGCTGCTTAAATTCGTTTACGGCGGCTATTTTTCTCTGAATCTCGTCTGCAATTCTGGCGCAAGCGTCCTCAATGTTTGCTATGTTGGTTTGGATTTCTGCCTCTTTCTTCAATAATTTCTCAGTTTGGCTTCTTAGCTGTTCGAGACTCTGAAGTTTGGTGGAAGCGGTCTGTAAGGATTCTTCTGCCTGTTGTAACTTGTTGTTCAAGCTTAGGATTTCGTTTTCAAGAATCGCAAATTCTTCTAAAGCTTTGTGGTAGTCTCCTTCCAGCTTCCCTATTCCCAACACGTCAAAGTCTTTTTCGTAAGCTTTTTTTTCGCCTTCGTACTCTTTTTGAATTTCGCGCAGGTTACTCCAAGCAACTTCATAGTCGCTTAATCCGAAAAGTTGATCTAATCTTTTCTGACGTTCTCGAGGGGCCATGTCTAATAGTTCTTTAAGATGTTCTTGCCTAACCCATACAACCTCACGGAAAATCTCCTTATCTAATCCCGTTATGGTTTTCAGCTGTTCTGCAACGGCTTCATTTTTTATGTTGGCGATCAAGTTTTCTTCTTCATAAAAGTTTAAACTTTCGACGTCTTGGCCTATTCCTTTTCCGCGTTTCTTCAATCCCCTCTCAATTCGATAAGTCTTGCCATTCAACAAAAACTCAAGAATTACTTTCCCTTCATCTTCTCCCTCGCGCAAGAGATAATGATAACTTCTAGTCAACGGATCACCGAAAAGGACAAAGTCGATGGCGTAAAGTATGCTTGATTTGCCGGTTCCGAGGCCGCCGACGAGACAGTTGAACCCTTGCTCGAACTCGATTTTGGATTTTACATGAGAGCGGATGTTTTCCAGGGTTATTTTCTTAATGCGCATGTGAATAAGCCTCCAATTCTTCCTTTACTTTTTTCTCGTCTTTCCTACTGAGTGGCTCTACAAGGTTCACTGAAAGGCGTGCAATATTTTCCGCCTCGTCTCTGGAACGCCTGTCAGCAAAAATTTGAAGAAAATATTCGAAGGCTTTGGTTTTCAAATCTTTGAGTTCACCTTCAAATATTGAGCGGACAACTTCTTCGGATACTTCTGTCTCCTTTAATCGAATGATTGGATGGACTAGCAGGGCTTTTTCGGCGGCGTTTCTAATTTGAGCGACGTTTACTTCGCTTCGGTTGGCTTCTGCCGGTAAAATTCCTTCCAAGATGGGAACGATAATAATGTCTTTTTCATCGTTTTCTCTAATTTGGCGAACTGCCATCTCACTAATTTTCGCAGGGGTCATGCGACTATAGTCTTTCTTCAAGATTACAAAACGTCGAGGGCTCTCTAGTTTTACATGTTGGAAATCGGTTTTTCCTTTCTCATCCACTCTGACCAAGTAGAAACCCTTCTCAAGCCGTGCGTCATCGTAATAAACCGTCTCGGTGGAACCGCTATAAGCTAAGATGCCGCCTTTAAAGCTGCCTTTGGATGTTTTGTGGACATGACCTCCGGCGTAGTAGTTGAAGCCTTCAGGCAGCAATTCAGGAGGGGCCTCTGCTTCCATTTGCGGTGGTTTTAGGTTGGGTATGTCTAATGCCATGTGGAAAACGAATATGTTATACCGTTCGCGATCTGGTGCCGGTTTGTTTTTTTCGAAGAATAATGGAAGCTGCTCCTCGGTTTTTCTTCGCGTTCTGTAATTTGGAACACCGTAGACATAACATTTCTCGTTTTGCCAACAAGCGCCCTCGTGGCGGGGTAAATAATAAAGCAATCCCGCGGCGTCTAAGGGATTAAGGATCGTGCTTGTAATCATGTTGGGCGCAGCATCGTGAGATCCGTCAACAACTAAAACAGGAATATCAGCGTCGCGAAGTTTAGCAAAATTTTTGATCGCTGCCTCTAACGTGACATTGGTGGGTCTAGCGTGATGAAAAACGTCTCCAGCAACGATCATAAAATCAGGGTTCAACCCAATCGTCTTGTCCACAACTTCTCGAAAAACTCTGTTGAAATCCTCACGTCGCACTTCTAAATTGTATTGGGCATAGCCCAAATGCATATCTGCTACATGAACGAAGCTTAAAGGCTTCAACTTGCTCTCTTTCTCCTAGCTTTTTAGCAACATTACTTCTTTTTAAGTATAAGAGGAAGGTGAAAATATTTTCTTA
>JBKHJI010000001.1:0-73447 GCA_046538175.1 Bathyarchaeia archaeon
CATTTACTGCGCACGGGTTTGGGCTGTATCGAATGTGTTAAGGCTGTCAGCTTCGTATAACATGCTTCGACAAAACATTTATCGACTGAAAAGGAAATTGTGGGAGATTATTACAGCGTTGGGTGGGTTCAGGATCCCCGCCGGTCCACATTTAAAGAATTAGCAGATGAGGCTTCTTTAACAAAAAACGAGTTTGCTGAACAAGCTCTTTCCACTGCAGTTTTGTTTTCAATGTTTGATCGTAAAGCGTTTTATTCAGTAACTGGTTTAATAGGATGAACGCGAGATTTTGATTTGAGTTGAGATGATAAACGATGGCTGAAGATGAAATGGTCTGGGATCTTTCTCAGCTTGTTGAGAGTTCTGACGTATCTTCTATTCATAAGAAGCTTCAAGAAATGGTGACTGAGGCAAAAAATTTTCGTGGTAAATATCATGGCAAAATCGGCAGTTTAGATGCGCAAAGCTTGCTTCAACTTTTGGAGACACGTGACTCCTATTATCTAAGGTTCCAAGGAGCTACTTTATATTGCCATCTTACGTACGCTGCCAACTCAACTGACCCAGTTGCCAAGCAGCTTAATGATGCTGCAGAAAACACACATGTCAAAGTTGGGCAAGCCTTGGCTTTTGTAGATTTAGAGTTAAGCAAGCTTCTCGCCAAAAAGCCGAGTTTAATTACTGATCCGTTGCTAGCGGAGTACAAGCATTATCTGGAAAGAACACTGAGAAAAAAGCCGCACATGCTCTCAGAAACTGAAGAACGCTTGATAATTGCAAAGGACAAAAACGGCATTAATGCTTGGGAAACACTGCAAGGAGATTGGCTATCAACTCGGACGTTCGAGATGGAAGTTAAAGGTGAAAGCAAAACAATGCCCTATGGTCAAATAGTGGGCCTCTTTCAAAGCGCTGACCGTGACTTGCGGAAACGCGCCTACCAAACGGTATATGAGGGGTTGGGAAAGGATGAAATTATCTGGGCAAGCGCCGTCCGCGCAGTGTGTGAGGATCATCTACGAATGTGCGAAATTAGGAAGTACCCAATGCCTGCCACTCAAAGCCTAATCGACAACGATGTTGACCATGAAACTCTAGATAGCCTTATGAAAACAATTGAGAAAAACGCCGATTTGTATAGGAGCTATCTAAAGCTAAAAGCGAAACTGATGGATCTGCCTAAACTCGCCAACTACGACTTTATGGCGCCTCTGCCTAACACTTCTGAAACGGCTTTTAGCTGGGCAGAAGCCCGAAAAGAAATAACAAAGGCTTATGCAGAGTTTGACGAGCAAATAGGAGGCTGGATCGATGAGATGTACAGCAAAAGACATCTTGATGGCGAAGTGCGAAAAGGAAAAAGAGCCGGAGCCTTTTGCGCTCCATGGCTAGCTGGAAAAAGTGCTTACATACTCCAAAGCTTCAATAGACGGATGGTTGACGTTTACACTCAGGCACACGAGCTTGGTCACGCTATCCACGATTACTTGCTGTCGAGGGCACAAAAGCCGACTAACTGTAGAGTAGGCAGCTGCATCGCAGAAACCGGAAGTATATTCGGCGAACTACTCCTCACGGAAGAACTGCTCTCCAAAGCCCAAACAAAAGAACAGAAGCAAGCAATTCTTACAACGATACTGGACGAGTTTGGCATGGCTGCTTTCCAGGTTTCTGCAAGATATTTCTTTGAAAATAGCATGTACGACGCAATAAAAAAAGGACAATTTCTAGACGGCGAAACAGTTGCCAAACTATGGGTCACAGCTCGCGACAAAATCTGCGGCGACGCTGTTGAATGGCTAGAAGCTATGAAGTGGGAATGGACAAAGACGCCTCATTATTACATGGGAAACTACCGCTTCTATAACTATCCCTACGTGTTTGCTCAGCTTTTCGTATTTGCATTGTACAGGCTCTTCAAGGAACAAGGCAAAGCCTTCACGCCTAAGCTTAAAACATTGTTAGCAACTGGCTCAAGCAAAGCTCCACGCGAACTTGCCGCCGACATGGGCTTCGACATAACCAGCGAAACCTTCTGGGAAAAAGGCATGAAACAAGCAGAAGAATTCATCAGCATGTTAGAGACGACGCTTTAAGCCAACCAGTTCCACAATTTCTTGCTATTTTGACGAAGAATCAAGAAAATCTGTGTTCTCTTTCATTTCTGAGGTATCAAAAAGTCGTCAATTAGCTTTGGAAATGTTTGCTCAGGAGGCAAGAGTGTTCACTGGCCCACTAGCTACGAGGCAGAAAAAGCTTGCGTCTTTTGTAAAGCTGATGGTGCTTATATGATCGTTTGCAGCGTTGTGGAGTCCTAGGGACAGTTGATTGGCGTTTTATGCAATAGACGATTTATGTGTGTTTTAGAGATAAAAAAAGGAGTTAGCGGGGGTTTCTGTGTATCAAGGTTCTCTCTGCTTCTAGTTCTTTAGCTCTGGTTTGTATGAATTCGGCAACTTTTTCTTGGCTGTATTTTTTGGCGTTTTTCTGTTTCTTCAGGTGTTCTTTGATTGTGTCGAGAACATTTTCTACATTGAAGGGTTTAAGTATGTAAGCGTCTGCTCCTTGGTTCACGGCTTCTATTGCGTTTTGTAGTGATGGGTATCCTGTGATAATTATTTTGACCATTTTGGGTGTTGTGTCTTTCAAGGTGTTCAAGAGTTTCACGCCTTCCATGTCTGGGAGCCGAATGTCTATAAGTGCCAAGTTGTAGAACTTAGCGTTTGACTTTTTTATGGCCTGCTTTCCGTTTTCTGCAGTGTCAACTGTGTACTTTTCGTTTTCTAATATTGACTTCAATACTTTTCTTATGCTTTCGTCGTCGTCAACAACGAGGATTCTGGCATGTTCAACCATATTTTCTCACCTCCTTCTGATTTGAATTTAAGAGGGATAGTCACCGTAAACGTGGTACCCTCTCCCATCTTGCTTTTCACAAATATCTTGCATTCGTGGGCTTCTACGATGCGTTTGCAGATCGGCAAGCCGAATCCCATTCCCTTCGCCTTTGTGGTGTAAAGTGGAGTCCAAATATTCGTTAGAACGTCTTCTACGATGCCTTCTCCTGTGTCGGTGAAGGAGATTTCTAAGTTGCCATGTTTTTCTTTGGTTTTGATTTCGAGTTTGCCGCCTTGGGGCATTGCGTCAATTGCGTTTTTGATTATGTTTCCGAAGGCTCTTTTCATTTTGTATATGTCGACTTTTATTTTTGGTTCATTTTTAGTTGAATTCAGTATTGTGATGTTTTTCGGGATTTTGACTGTGGACAAAATTTCTTTTATGATTTTTTTCGGAGTTGTTTCAGCGAGTTCAAGTTGTAGTTCTTTTGAATATTCTGATAGGTCATTTATGATCTTGTTCGAGTGCTCTACACTCTTCTCGATGGTTTCAAGTATCTCCCTTATTTTGTCGTCTCCCTTCTTGGCGAGCTTTATTTTCAAATAGTACGCTGCGCCGGCAATGCCTGTCAAAGGGTTACGAAGGTCGTGACCTACCATACCTGCTAGTTCCCCTATTGCTGCTAATCTTTGAGCTTTAAGCAACTGCTCCTGCGCCTCTTTTAGTTCGCGAGTTCTTTCTTCCACCTTCAACTCCAAAAGTTCTGCTTCGGCTTTAAGTTGATCTTGTGCGTTTTTTAATTCTTGGATGAGTCGCGCATTTTCTATGGCCACTGCAGCTTGATGAATGAAAAGCTCCAGCGGGGCGAGAGATTTCTCGTTGGGTTTTTTCCCGTTTAAGGGATCGTCAACACTCAACACGCCTACAACACGACCATCGGCTAATCGAAGCGGCGCGTAAAGCAAGTCTTGCGGGTTCCAGTCAACCATTTCCTCCGGCGAAAGCTGGCTCGGTATAGTGGTGCTTGAAAACTTCTTCCTGACCCACGGATCACTCCATGGAAGATGGTAGAACTCTCCTATTTTGAAGCGTTCATATTCAGGACCAAAGCGTTGTTTCCACACTTTTCCCAGTGGTCTGTTTTTCCATAAGAATTCTTCTTCTTTGTCTGTCAAGCCAGCTGTTACTATGTCTTCAGGACGCGCTATTTCCAAGCTGTCATCTCTGACGGAGATTACAACTCTGCGCCATCCGAGTTTTTTGATTGCCTCAGCAATCGTTTGAAGTCGCCGCCGCAAATCTTTAGAACTAATCATCTCAGTTGAGCTTTTCATCAGCAAGGCTAGCTGGCTGGAGCGCTTCTCAATTTCCCTCCGTTTCTCCAAGTTGCTAATAGCGGTGGCGGCGTGGGAGGCTAAGATTTGCAGCAACTGCATATCTCTAAAGTCGAAAGCGCCGACTTTTTTGCTTTCTATGTTTAAGACGCCTAAAAGTTTGTCATTTGTTTTAACTGGAACTGCCAGTTCCGATCGAATTCCCGGAATACATTCAATATAATCTTTGTTTTTCTTCGTGTCAGTAACCAAGACGGATTTACCCGTGTTTGCAGCCTTTGCGATTACACCTTTTTGAGCTCCACTTATGGGTAGATCCAGAAGGATAGATGTTTGGGGTCCGCGTTGGTGTGCAACACGAATTTTTCCCTTGTCTATGACCAGAAAGGCAGCGTGTTCAAAGCCCAGTAGCTTATGTGCGGCGTCTAAAGTTAGCCTGTAAATATCTTCTAATCTTTCTGTAGTGTTTAAACTATGGCCATACTTGTTCAAGCCTGAAAGCCTTTTCTCAAATCTTTTTCTTTCCTTCTCCAACGTTTCTTGTTCTGTGACGTCGAGTATTTGTGCCACAGTTTGCGGCTCACCTTGACTATCATGAATAACTTCGGATTTGATTTCAACAGTTCTTTTCTTTCCATCTTTCCGAACTATCTTGAACTGATATCTAGGGGGTACGTTTTCTCCTCTCTGCCGACGTAGATAGCGATCTTGAACCAAGGATTTGCTCTCTTTGCTGAGAAACTTTCTAAAATCTTGTCCAATTATTTTCTCTTTTGGACAGCCCACAATGCGGCTTAGTTCGTCATTGACGTAGGTCAGTTTGAAGTTGTTGTCTACGGTGAGAATTCCTGTGTGAGAATTCTCTACTATGGAGCGGAAGAGACGTTCGTCTTCTTTCAACTTTTCTTCGATTTGTTTGCGATCGGTAATGTCAACTGCCAACTCGTATCTAACATGCTTTCCGGTTACCCATGGAATGGCTTTGTCATTGCATCGATACCATCTTTTGTTCTTTTTGTTCTGAAATTCCCAAATGTAGGTTTTTCCCAGGTTCGGTCCTAAGATATACTTGTTGCTACAGAAGGGGCATGGAAAATCCAGATTTTGAAAAATTTTGTGGCATTTCCTGCCTACTACCTGTTCGCCGAACAGTTCCCTGGTTTTTTTGTTAACAAAAAGCAACCGGTGTGTATCGGGATCCGAAACATAAATTATTTCGTCTATTCCATCGAAAAGCGAAATTAACCTGTCTAACTCTTGTTTTAATCCCTCTTTAGTTGAGTTATGTTTGTCTTTTTTTCTCACTTTTCGATAACCTCCTCGTTTTCATCTCTTTTCAAACAGTTTTTCTTCAAAGTTTTCGTCCAAAATGCTTTTGACCGTTTTCTTGTCGCAAAAAATGCGCCTAGCGGTGTTGACGTATTCTAAAAAGGCGAAATCTGCAGTTTCTTGTAACTCAAAACTTCCGCCGATTCTCTTGTAGAGGTGTTTCATAATCAAGATTTCGAGGAAGTTAGCGCCTTCTCCGAAAATCTCTTCAATTGCGTCTTTGAAAACCTCGGTTTTACTTGCGATTTCTTGTTTTTTGATGCCAAAGTTTTTTTCGAGATGAAAGTAAATTGCTTGCCTAGATGATTCTCCCAATGAGAATAGCGCTTCGTCAACCGCTTCGAATAGAATCTTCTCGAAATCCTGTTTGGCCAATATTGTTTCCTCGAGGCAAGCATTTGTCGCGAGTTTAGAACTCTACGAGGAAGATATAAATTGATTATGAATATTTGATTCAGATTTTGAATTTTTAGGGTTAAGAAACAGCTTTAACCCTTTCAGGCTAGTGTTGCCATCTATCGAGCAAATTATAAATAGAGATTCAGCCCAAAACTGAACCCAGCCTTAATGGTGTTGTGGTTTGGGAAAACTTGACAAAACTGTCGTGGAGCTTTTACAAAGCTCTTCGGCCCCTCTAACTTTAGCCGAGATCGCTCAGAAACTCGATAAACCCGAAAAAACAATTTATAAAACTTTGCGAAGGCTTTTTGAAAAAGGGCAAATAGAGACCAGAGGGCGCCAATACACTGTCGCAAAAAAATAGCCTAACCCTTCATTCTCCTTCTTTGTAATCTAGGGAATGATAATTGTTATTTATCTCCCTTGCTTATGTGCTTAAAAGATCAAGTGGAAGCTTGCGTTATGAAGCCTCTGCCTAAAAAAATCGATTTCCTTGCCACCGAAACAAAATGGCAGCATAAATGGGAAGACTGGAGCCTCTACTATTTCGACCGAAAAGACCGCTCCAAACCCGCTTTCAGTATTGATACTCCTCCGCCTTATCCCAGCGGCGAGTTCCACATGGGCAACGTTCTCAACTGGACCTACTTTGATATTGTTGCTCGCTATAAACGCATGAGAGGGTTTAACGTCCACTTTCCCCAAGGTTGGGATTGCCACGGCTTACAAATCGAAAGAAGAGCTGAAAAAGAATATGGCGTCAGCAAATCTGACGTTTCCACTGCTGAGTTCATCGATCTTTGCAAGAGATTCGTAGATCGATACATAGACGTAATGAAAACCGCGATAAAGCAGCTTGGCTGCAGCAACGATTGGACAACCGAATACAAAACCATGAACCCCGACTACTGGAAGCGCACCCAACTCAGCTTTATACTGCTGTACAAAAAAGGCTACATATACCAAGGCACCCACCCCGTGAACTGGTGTCCCAGCTGCGAAACGGCCATAGCTGACGCCGAAGTAAACTATGAAACACGCCAAGGCACTCTGCACTACATCAATTTTCCCCTAGAAAAAAGCGGTCACCTAGCCATTGCCACAACACGACCTGAACTCATCCCAGCATGTGTCACCGTGGCCGTAAACCCTGAAGACGACCGCTACGAGAAATACGTGGACAAAGAGATTCAAGTTCCAACCACAGAGCGCACCGTCAAAATAATCTCGGACACCATGGTGGACCCTAAATTTGGCACAGGCGCGGTTATGATATGCACTTATGGTGACAAAGCAGACGTGAAAACCGTGGCTAAACATAAGCTTCCAACAGTTATGGTCTTGACTGAAAATGGAAAAATGAACGAAAATGCAGGCAAATATAAAGGTTTGACAATCCAAGAAGCAAAAGAAGCAATTCTGGAAGACCTTAAGAAAGAAGGTTTGTTGATTAAAACCGAACCTATCCAACAAGAAGTAGGCCTCTGCGATCGCTGCGATACTCCCATCGAAATTTTAGAAACAAAACAATGGTTCATGAAAACTCGCCAACTAACCGACCAAATAGAAAAAACAGCGAATAGAATCAAATGGTATCCCAACTATATGAAAACTCGCCTCATCGACTGGGCTAAATCCCTTGACTGGGACTGGGTAATAAGCCGCCAAAGAGTCTTCGGAACCCCGATACCCATCTGGTACTGCCGAAAATGCGGCGAAATAATATTAGCCGAGGAAAATTGGCCTCCAATAGATCCCAAGCAAGAAACACCTAAAATCGGGAGATGCCCCAAATGCAAAAACAAAAACTTCGTTCCCGAAACAGACGTTTTTGACACTTGGATGGACTCTTCAATAACCTGCACGGTACATGCTGGATGGCCTGACAAACCTGAAAAAGAGTGGCGAAGACTCTTCCCAGCGGATATTCACCCATCTGGAACAGATATCATCCGTACTTGGGCTTACTATCTTATGGTGCGGCACCTTGCACTTTTTGATGAGACACCTTACAAGGCATGCTTAATTAACGGCATGGTTCTCGGCAACGATGGGCGTAAGATGAGCAAGAGCCTCGGCAACTACATCGCAACATCAGAAGTGTTCGAGAAATATGGAGCAGACACAAGTAGACAATGGGCTGCAGGCGGTGGCACCACAGGTTCAGACATACCTTTCCGCTGGCCAGATGTAGAATATGCGTGGCGTTTCCTCATAAAACTGTGGAACGCATCCCGCTTCGCTAGTCTGCTATTAGCCGACTATAAACCTATCAAGTCTCCAAAGTTAACTCTATTAGATAAATGGCTTCTGGCAAAAATGAATCTTGCAACGTTGAAGATTACTGAAGCGTTAGAAAAATGTCAATTTAACATTGTCGTGGAAGAAATCAGAAATTTTGCATGGCGAGACCTATGCGACAACTACATAGAGGCCGCCAAGCATAGACTTTACAAAGGCGACGTCTACGGCGAAGAGAAACGCAAAGCAGCTCAATATACGCTTTACACAGCTCTCTATCGCGTTCTTCAACTCTTTGCTCCAGTGGCTCCTCACATCACTGAGGAAATCTATCAAACCATGTTTGCCGAAGATATGACGCATAAAAGTATACACGTGTCGCCGTGGCCACAGCCTGAAAAAGGCGAAACCGATAAAAAAATCATAAGAAAAGGCAACTTGGTGATCGCCGTGATAAGTCAGATCAGACGAGAGAAAGCGCAAAAAAGAATGCCTTTAAACGCTTCTATCCCCGAATTAACGATTTATGCAGAAACAGAAGAAAACGCTGCAACGCTGTTAGAGTCTTCCGAAGACATTATCGGAACCTGCAAAATCCAAAAAATCAGCATACTGCCCAAAAAAGGCAAAGGAGTAAAGGTTGAAGGTTACCCGAGAATACAGTTTGTAGGCATATAGCTTGAAAGGCTAAGATTTTCAGAAGCTTTTCTTATAGTCAACCGCCACCTATCTCTTCGACTTGCATAGGCGTCGGATTTAGCACGGCTTCTGTGTCCCATTTTTCGGGCATTTTGCCGATGATGATCCCTTGTTGGAAAATCGTTGTTGTCATTTAGCTTATTTGCTCTGCTTTTTTTGGACAGGCGTTTGCTATGTATTATGTGTGGTTGAGATTGTTTAAGATTGTCGCCATGAACTTTGTGCCTTTTATGAATCCTTCTACAGTTAAATTTTCGTTTGGAGCATGAGTTTTCGCGTCTGCGTGGCTGCAGCCTGCCGAAACAACAGGGCGGCCTAACAAGTTTCGGAATAAATGCATAGGGCCCGAAGCCGCGCTAGTGGGATACACGACAGCCTTCTTTCCATAGACTTTCATTGCTGCTTCTGCAACTATGCCGACAAATCTGTCTGTCACTGGTGTTTTAGTGGGCTCTGTAGAGCCGCCGCGTAGGATTTTTAGGTCTTTGAATCCTTCTTTTCTCAAATGTTTGACGAGTTTCTTGAAAATTTTGTCAGAGGTCTGATTTGGTACAAGTCTAAAGTCAAGCTTCACCATAGCTTCTTTAGGCAGCACAGTTTTAGAGCCAAGTCCAGTGTAGCCGGTTATAAAACCGTTTATGGTACATGTCGGTTCATAAAGCAAAGCCTTCTTAGCTTCTCGTCCAGTCTTGTTGTGTAAGAACTTTTTCAAGCCCAAAGTTTTCTTTACTTGTTCCTCTTCAAGCGGGATGTCATCCAACAGTTGAAGCTCTGTCTCGGAAGGCATTTCAACATCGTCGTAGAAACCGTCAACGAGTATTCTCTCATCCTTGTTCTTCAGAGTATTCAAAGCCCAGATTAGACGCCACGCAGGATTGGGAACTAAAGGAGCATTCGCAGAGTGAACATCTCGAGAAGCGCTTTTAATCTTTAGTTCTACTGGTAATACGCCTTTCAGGCCCAAGTAAATCTCTGGGCGCCCTTCATAGTTTGTTCCTCCGAACTCCCAAATAGTAGCGTCGTTGGAAAACAAGTCTTTATGTTGCTGAACAACTGGACCGAGATGAGGGCTTCCGATTTCTTCTTCGCCTTCAACCACAAATTTTACATTTACAGGAACGTCGCCAACAGTTTTCAAAAAGGCTTCCACTGCTTTTATTCTGGAAACAATGTTACCCTTATTGTCTGAAGCACCTCGACCGTAAATTTTCCCGCCGTGGATCCTGCCGCTGAAAGCGTCGAATTCCCATTCTTCTAAGGGTTCAGGCGGTTGAACGTCGTAATGATCATAGAACAATAATGTTTTCTTTGATTTTTTCGATTTCAACATCCCGTATACGACGAGGTTTCCATCTTTTTCGGGAATCATACGTGTAGAAAACCCTACTTGTTGCAGCATGCTTTCAACCATTTCTGCACATTTTTGCATTCCCTCTCCCGTCGCCGAGACGCTGGGTTGCTGAATTAGCTTCGCCAACTCTCGGAGAAAACGTTGTGAGTGTTGATCGATGTAATTGTAAACTTTTTCTAATGCCACAATACTCACCGTAGAGATAACGGTTCGCCGTATTCTTCCGAGAAGAATATTTCGGAAATTTTTTTCCTAGGCTTAGGAGGCGGAGTCTCGTTGGGCACGCCGATAGGTAATAAAGCGACGATTTTCGTTTCTTCTGAGATTTTGAACGTGCACTTCACATCGTCCTCGTTGAAGGCGCCTATCCAGCAGGTGCCGTAGCCCAAAGCTGTAGCTGCCAAAACCATGTGTTCCACAGCTATCATGACGTCCTTGTCATACCACCTTTTCGAAATCTTAGGGTCGCCTATGGCGATTACAATGGCACAGGCATCTGCGAGGAATTTTTGATTGTTGGCGATTTTCGCCAAAGCCTTCTTTCTTTCAGCATCGCGAACTACCACAAAACGCCACGGTTGACGATTGGCCGCAGAAGGGGCCAAACGAGCGGCTTCAAAAATGGTTTTTAAATCTTCATCAGGAATCGTTTGAGGTTTGTACTTTCTGACACTTCTTCTATTTTCAATGGCTTCGAAGACATCCAATATTAACATCTTCTCGGACTCCATTTATCATTAGAACTTATTAGTTTTGGCACCTAATTTCTGTTGTCTATATATTTCTTAGCGAGAAGTTTTTAGTCAGAAATGCTCACTAAACAACTAGAGGGTAAAGTATGGTTGAAGAAAAGGATGTTTTAGATTTTCTTAAAGATCGTGATGGTCAAGCTTCTCTTGATGAGGTTTCTGATGGACTTGGTATAGCGAAGTATGGTCCAGAGTCTGCTTATGCGTTGCTTCAAGCTTTGAAGGCTAAGGGCATAGTTGACCGGAAAGGAGAGATGTGGGCTCTAACAACCGTTGCTGAGCCATTAGTAGACGAGAAGGAATTGGAAGAAAAGCTAACTGAGACAATAGAAGAATCAGAAACCACGCCTGATGTTGACAAAATCGTAAAAGCTATGGCTAAAACTTTGGCAAGCGCCATGAAAGAGGCCAGAGCGCCAAGCGATGAGTGGGAACTCGCCACCAAACCCATGACCACCGAAATTGTGCGTAAAGAGAAAAAGCTTGGCTCTCTAGTTTTGCAACCGAGTGCCGCAGAAGAAGCCAAAAAACCCTTAACTGCCCTCTCTACAGGGACTTTTCTTGACCACCTATTTTACGCTGCAGATGAAAAACCCTTAAACGGTCTACCAGTCGTAGGCCAGTTTGCACTCACTGGATTGCCAGGCGCAGGCAAATCTATTCTCGCTGAAGAGATCGCTGTAAACGTCTCCTCAATGGGGAAAAAAGTTCTTTACGCCACCGCCGAAGACACTTGGCAAAGTCCCACACCTCGTTTTGACTTGCAGTCACGCATGAAGGAAAAAGCCGATTATCTAGAGAGAGATTGGAGCAAGATTCAGAAAAACCTGTTCGTGTTGGACACGGTTATGTTTCCAGAACTGCGTGAATGGAACACTTTCGCAGAAACTTACCGCTACGTAGTCGAAAAAGAAAAGATCGCGTTAGCCATTATAGACTCAGTCACCATGCTCGAATCTTATAGAGGTGCCCTCAAGTATCGAGTCATGGAGTTGGCTAGACACAACCAAATGAAAGGCGTCACATGCATCTACGTAAACCAGCGAAGCAGAGAATCTTGGGACACCTACGAGATGGCAGGCGGCATCGGACTCGCCCACAATTTAGACGGCACTATAATAGTAGATTATGGCCGTGTATATTGGCAAGACCAGCAAACCGAGTTAGAGGTGCAAAGGGGTGAATTCGTAAGAATCGCACGAGTTTTGGATTGCCGAATGTGCAATTTTGAACGAGACAGAATACGCATCGACATCACAAAAGAAGGGCTAATCAGGCCAGTGGGGCAATCCCATGAAACTTGAGTCGAAGGCAAAGTTCAATTTTCGGTAATGATGAACACAACGCACTTAGCGAGTGTATTTGAAATACTCTTAAATAAGCTGATTGTTAATCGTAGAAGCTACGAGGATTTGCAGCTTGGCTCAGAAAAATGTTTGGCATGCTCTTGAAATTGACGAGATATTAAAAGAGCTTGAAACCAGCGAGAGAGGATTAACAAGTGCCGAAGCAGAAAAGCGACTTGCCAAATACGGCGCAAATGAGTTAGCCGAAGAAAAGAGGATAACCAAGCTAGCTTTGCTTCTAAGTCAACTGAAGAACCCTCTTGTGGGCGTGCTTGTTGCTGCCGCGTTGATTTCATTTCTTGTGGGCAAAACAATTGATACAATGGTTGTTACCATCGTGATAGTCTTCAACACGACCATAGGATTCTTTCAAGAGTACCGGGCTGAGGTAGCCCTTCAAGCCTTGAAATCGATGGCTGCACCAGAAGCTGAAGTAATCCGAGACTGCCCCGAAAGAGGAACCTGCGTTGAAATGCGTGTCAAAGCGAGAGAGATTGTTCCTGGCGACCTCGTACTTCTAGATACGGGAGATAAGGTTCCCGCGGATGCCCGCATTTTTGAAGCTGCAAATCTTGAAGTAGACGAGTCCATGTTGACTGGCGAGTCAACCCCAGTGAGAAAAACAGTTGACACTCTAGATAAAGATTTGTCGGTGGCCGACAGGAAAAACATGGTTTTTTCAGGCACAATTATCACGCGAGGAAGAGGAAAGGCAATCGTTGTAGCAACAGGAATGAAAACAGAAATCGGAAAAATAGCTGAACTAATAAAAGAAACCAAAAAAGCCGAAACTCCCATTCAAAAGCGAACTTTAAGTCTTACGCGAAAACTCGGACTATTCGCCATCTTCTCAAGCAGCATAGTGCTTGCAATTAGTCTAATTCGTGGATTTGAATTCTACGAAGTTTTCTTGTTCGCCTTAGCAACAGCAGTCTCAGCTATCCCTGAAGGATTACCCGCTGTGATGACCATTACATTAGCAGTGGGGGTAAATCGCATGGCGAAACGCAACGCCATAATCAGAAGACTCCAAGCAGTCGACACCCTTGGTTCAGCCACTGTGATCTGTACTGACAAAACTGGAACACTGACAACCAATCAAATGACACTCCAGAAAATATCAGTGGACGACAGAATAATAAAAGTTACCGGCGTCGGTTACGCTCCGGAAGGCGAATTTGAGATAGATGATAATCCGATGGATGTCGCAAAAGATGAAGCCGTCAGCTTGTTGCTTCAAATTGCGGCTCTTTGCAATGACGCTCGGCTCAGACAACATGAGGTCGATGAGGGTTATCGTTGGGAAGTTTACGGCGACCCTACAGAAGGCGCATTGGTAGTAGCTGCAGAGAAGGCAAAGTTTGAAAAGCACGAGTTGGAAGAAAAATTCACAAGAATAGACGAGATTCCCTTCGACCCTAAAGAAAGATATATGGCAACTTTCCACAAGAGCCCAACAGGAGATTTGAAGGTCTATGTTAAAGGTGCGCCTGAAACAATCTTAGCGATGTGTTCAGAGATTTTAGAAAAAGGTAAGACAAAAAAACTGACATCGCAAAAGAAAAAGGCGCTCTTGAAAGTTAGCACCCAAATGGCCAGCGAAGCTCTGAGAGTGCTTGCCATGGCTTATCAGACAATAGAGACAAAGAAACTTGAGAATTTCAAAGAAAAAATGCAGCATAAACGTGCCAAGCTGGTTTTCGTTGGTCTCACTGGAATGATTGATCCCCCTAGACCAGAAGCAAAGACTGCAGTGCAACTTTGCAAACGGGCAGGGGTCAAAGTTGTGATGGCCACGGGAGATCATAAACTAACTGCCGAAGCAATTGCAAAACAGGTTGGAATCTCAGAGTCAAGCTCCGGAATTATTACAGGCGCAGAATTAGATGGCATAAACGATGACGAGTTAGATGCTGTCATAGCGGAAACAGCGGTTTTCGCCCGTGTTTCGCCAACCCATAAGCATCGAATTGTCAAATCTCTTAGACGAAAGGGGCATATTGTAGCAATGACTGGTGATGGCGTTAATGACGCGCCGGCTTTGAAGGCGGCAGAAATCGGTGTTTCAATGGGTATCACCGGAACAGACGTGACAAAAGAAACTGCTGACATGGTGTTAACCGATGACAATTTTGCCAGCATTGTTAACGCTATTGAAGAGGGGCGTGTAGTATTTGAGAACATAAGGAAAGTTGTAAAATATTTGATCGCTACTAACACTGGAGAAATTCTTACAATCTTGGCTGCTCTCGTTCTTTTGCCCCATGCCCCGTTGATTTTTACTCCTGTTCAAATATTGTGGGTTAACCTTGTAACCGATGGTTTGCTTGACGTGACTTTGGCGATGGAGCCAAAGGAAGAAGACGTTATGGATCAACCTCCTAGAAAACCAACTGCAAAAATAGTGAATCGAGAGATCTTGATGAACACAATTTATGTTGGTTTCTTCATGATGATGGGAACGTTGTGGATTTTCGTGAACGAGTGGAATAGCGGAATGCTTGTTAGAGCTCAGACATTGGGGTTTACTACAATGGCCATGTTTCAAGTGTTCAACTCGTTGAACTGTAGATCTCGAACTAAATCTGTTTTCGAATTGGGTTGTTTCACAAATAAATATCTCTTTGTTGCCATCACTATCTCGATCTTGCTGCAGGTACTAGTAACTGTTTTACCCCCCCTTCAAGTGGCCTTAGGAACCGTACCACTCTCTCCTTTGGAATGGCTGACTATAGTCCTTGTTTCAAGTTCTGTGTTTGTCGCCGACGAAGTAAGAAAACAGGTTAGACGCAGGATTAGTTGATGACCTTAGACTGGACAGAAAAGAACCGGTTAAATTCCAGATTTGGCATGAGCATAACCTTTGATCGCCGGTTCCGCGGTTAAAACAAGTTTTTATGTATGTTCTCTTTCTTTTGAAACTTCGAAAGGCGTGCGGCGAGGCGGCAGATGGACAAAGCTCTTTGGATGATCTATGTAACTCATATGTTCATCGAAGTTTATCTTCTTATACAAGTTGCCCTCATTCCAGTCATCGTTCGAGAGTTTCAGCTAAACCTTATAGAAGCCTCTTTGATAGCTACCGTTCCCAGTTTCGTTGCATTGTTGATGAATATCCCATCTGGAATTTTAGCAGATCGTTTAAGCGCCAATAGGCTGCTGTGTGCCAGCATGTTCATCGAAGGCGCCGCGGCTTTCCTTGTCAGCCAAACGAATAGCTTCTGGTTTCTCGTGTTAGGCGTGTCTCTCATGAGAACTGCGTCTCCGGTTTACCATGTTTCCGGGCTAAGTCAAATCAGCCGAACCGCTATGCCCGAGCGCATGAGCCGGTCTATAGGCTTTCATAACGCGTTGGGAAATTTAGGCTCAGCGGCCGGCGTTGTCAGCCTCACGGTTTTCTTGTCAACATTGGGTTGGAGATGGACTTACCTGTTCTGGAGCGTTCCAATATTGGTTTGGGGCTTCGTAGTTCTCACGTCTCCACACCTTAGGGCTAGCAGAATCGGCGAGGTAGAGAATAGAAGCAACAGTAGAATAACCAAACTGTCCCTAGTCTTTTCGTCCGGGCTACTATTTTTCTTGATTGCCATAGGGCTAAGAGAAATCGGCAACACGGGGAGCACTACTTTTATGACTACCTATTTTGTGCAAGCTCAAGGGCTTTCCGAAGCTTTGGCCAGCCTGATCTTCGGATTAGGACCGTTCGTCGGCATCGTTGGATCTTTGTGCGGCGGCTACTTCGCCGAACGCGTAGGTGCAAAAAAAGCACTCAGCTGGGCTATCTTATGCTGTGCCATTTCGCTTTCCATGTTAGCGTGGGCCTCAACTCTCCATTTCATAATTCCAATCTACATTTTCTACGCGTTTTTCGGCAGCACCGTGTGGGCACCCATAAACACGATAGTTGCACAGCTGACGCCGATTACTGATCGAGGATTAAGCTATAGCGTTTACTTTTTCACTGAAGGCCTATTGTTATCTGTTACGCCTACATTAGCCGCAGGGGTCATAGAGTTAACTAACGCATGGTTTATCTTACCCTTCAGCGTGGCCTTTCTGATCGCAAGCGTGATTATGCTTCAACTCTTCCCCAGTTCAAGGCGTTAGTTATGCTGGGCTAAATCGTTATTACATAGTTTCCTCAAGCTTCAGATGAGAACAACTTTCATGACAATAGTCAAACCCCCTTCATTCAGTGAACTAGTAAAAACGTACGGCAGCCCAATGGCCGCAGTTCATCATTTACTCGAGTCTGGATACTCACCCGAAGAGATTGCTTGGAGAATGAGCGTGCCTTACTATTTGGTTCACCTATACATGAAAGGTGTCAAAACATCCAAACCACCCTTCTTTTCTGACATTGTGCAAGTCTATGAACGTTTGGCTCTTCTACGGAGTAAGAAGGGCAAAGAAACCGAGTTGGCCAAATTCTTTCAGAGAAAGGATCTTGATCCCGAAGTGAAAAACGCGGTTGGCTTTGGGGAAAAATGTTGACGGAAGCCTCGGAATAGGGCTAGGCATTGTGGAAAGAGCCGTAAGCGTTGCCTCGGGTCTAGCCATAACAAGGTAAAGACACTTTTTGTCGATTATGGCGAATATGGCGAAGTTGCTTCGCTAATTCTTAAGTCAAAATAGCCCAAGTTAACTGTAGAAGAAGTTGTAGTCACGTTTCTGTCCATTTTGCCTTCAAAGCCGTGAGCAACGTGAAAACGATTGTGGTCGCGACTAGTATTAACCAACGAATCATTGCACTCCACAGTGACAATTCTGAAAGACCTACGTATCCACGGATTAGCGCAGCAACGTTTGCCGTGGGTATTACGTAGGATATCCAGCTTAGGGTTCCTAGCATTTCTGCCGGATAGTAGACTGGCGGAATGAAGACTAGGCCGATGCCTAATATGTTGGCGATGTTGTTTAACGTGTATGGGCTGGACTTGTAGAGATATGTAGATATTATGAACCCTATGGTGCTCAACGCCGACCAACATAATAGCAAAGCCGGAACTATCCAAACAATTGAAATAGCGTTTAAAACACCCATGCCAATTCCGACTAGGAAGAAGAACGCTATGCCTGGAAGAGAAAGCAGAAGCGGTGCTAATGCCACTCCTGTAGCATAAGAAGCCGGATGTACAGGCATCGAAACAATCATTTCTCTAATCTTAACATACCTGTCCCACGTGATATCTTGTATTGCCGCGTTGACACCGATGAAGCCCACTGTGGACACCATGGCTCCAATAAGGCCGTGCCTCAACATTTCTCCGCCTCCAGAGATGGCGAAGAAGAAAAGAGGTATGGCGCTGATTATGCCGATAACAACCAACACTAAAGGCTGCCTTTTCAAGTCTGGAACAGCCTTCATTCGCCCAATTATCAAAGCGTCTTTGACAACTTTCAGATTCAATGGTTCCAACCTCCCACAAGTTTTACAAAAACGTCTTCTAAGGTTATGGGTGCTGCCTCGGCTTGTAAGCCTTTTTTCAACACTCTTCTGACTAGCTCTAAGGCTTCTCCTTCATTATTGATGTAGATTATCTGTTTGTCGCCAAGTTTTACAACTTCACAGTCGGTTGGGAGCGAGTTCATTTTGCCTCTCACAACTACTCTAAACTTTTCTTCCACTAGACTCTTAATTTTTTCAGGACTGCCATTTGCAACAACGTTTCCCTTGTCAATTATCGCCAGTCTGTCTGAAACCATCTCAGCTTCCTCCATGATATGTGTCGTTAAAAGGATCGTCTTGCCCTTTTGCACCATATCTCTCAACGCAGACCAGACGCTTCTACGAGCCACTGCGTCTAAGCCGCTGGTGGGTTCGTCAAGCATCAACACGTCTGCCTGTGACGCTAGAGCCGAAGCGATTATCGCGCGTTTCTTCTCTCCTCCTGAAAGAGAAGCACACACTCTGTTTCGCAGTTCGAAAAGTTCCACGGCCTTCAACGCTTTCTCTGCCGACTCTTTAGCCTCCGAACTTTTCATTCCCCTTAGCTTCGCAAAATAGTAACCATAATCCCACGGGGTATAATTTCCGTAAGCAGCTACATCTTGAGGAACCACTGCAATGTGTTTCCGCACCGTTTCGGCTTCTTTGGTTACGCTATAGCCCAAAACCTCCGCGTCGCCTTCAGTGGGTACGAGTTGAGTGGAAATTATTCGCAGAAAAGTTGTCTTTCCAGCTCCGTTAGGGCCTAAAAGCGTGAATAATTCCCCTTTGTTAACTGATATGGCCACATTTTTGAGGGCTTCGACTCCGCCGCTGTAAATCTTTAACAAGTTGTGAGATGCCACGGCAGGATATACCATTTTCTCTTTCCAACCTTTAGCGATATTAGTGACTGGGCACGTTAGTTAATCTTTCTGAGCAAAAGTGACCAATAATCTGATCACACGTAGCCGTGCTTTTAAATCGTTTTCGACGCACACTTAAGGCAAAGTCTACGAACCCTAGTACTATTAAATAACTAGTTCTCGTGTAGACACATTATATCTGAGATCGGCGTATACGAGTCTGCATGAACAAAAAGTCTTCTATGTTATGTTAAGTTTCTTCAGTTTTTTAAGAATCTCGTCTACTGCAACTTCAGGGTCCATGTCGATTTTGTTACATTCAAATTCTACAAAAGGTATCTTTCCCTCATAATATTCTAAGAGCGGCTGAGTTTGTTTTTCATAAACTTTCAATCGCTCCTTTACAACCTCTGGCGTATCATCGACTCGCTGATAAAGTTCGCCGCCACATTTGTCACATATACCAGTTTTTTTCGGCTTTAAAAACCGAAGATTGTACACTTCCCCGCATTTCTCGCATATTCTTCGACTAGAAAGACGTTCGACAATAATCCATTGAGGCACTGTTAAGCGGATGATTACGTCAATTTTTGTGGCTTTCTCTAAAGCTTTTGCTTGCTCGATAGTGCGTGGAAAACCGTCTAGTATGAAGCCTTTTTTACAATCCCTTTTGGCTAGTCTTTTTTTGAGAGCTTCTATTACAATGTCGTCTGGAACCAATTCGCCTTGACTCACATATTTCTTAACCTTTCTGCCTAACTCTGTTTCTTCCTTTGTTAGTTCTCGCAGAATATCTCCCATAGCAATGGCAGGTATGCCCAGCTTTGACTGAAGCCGCGAGGCATATGTTCCTTTTCCAGAACCTGGAGGTCCGAAGATTATGAGATTCGTTTCGCATTTCTCCTAGGAATTCGTAGTTAAGAATGTTGTTTACATATTAAGCGTTGCCGCTAGAACATCTGCCCGGTGCATCCCCTTCCCTGTGTATCTGCAGACAGTGCAGATTTGTATGGGACCTAGAGCGATGTCTTTCCCACGGTCAGCCACTCTTTTGCTTTTTCATAGAGATCCTCGGAATTTTTCGGGTTCCAGCGCCTCATGTGAAGCTTGTTTTTATCGCTTTTTCTCCTTGGAATCCGGCGGCTTTTGTAGGCAGGACACGCTTTTCTAATCTAAAAACTTTCGTCATCTATACCTGCTTGAAGTTTTTCTGAAATATTGCTGGTGCCGAAAACCGCTTTAGAAACCGTAAATGCATCTGAAAGTTGGAGAACCTTCATTTTTGATCTCTCAGCGTAGATCATACGTCCAGTGTGAGTTTGGCTTTCTCCAGCATAGGGCGCTGCAAGTTTGTTTCAGTCAAATCTCTAACTGAATAGCCATCTCCGTAAATCTCTGCAAGTCTCCGTAAGTGCTTAAGAAGAAAAGGTTACTTCTCAAGAAGGTTCGTGAATGTATCGTGATGTTCTTCCTCTTCTCCTAATATTTCTTCGAACAATCTCCGCGTTGTTACGTCGTTTTCGTCTGTCGCAACCTTTATAGCTTGCTTGTACAGTGCGATTGCCTCCTCTTCTGCTTTGACATCGTTTCTAATCATTTCTTGAAGGCTCTCGCCAACGAATATAGGGTCAGGCTTTGTGGTGGGTTTTCCTCCCAGATAGCCTAATCGTTCAGCGATTGCCTCGGCATGTTTCATCTCCGTGATGGCGATTTTTTTGAAAATATCTCCCACTGCAGCACTTTCAATGCCTGGTGCTAATACGTGTTGCCACATGTATTGGACCGAAACTTGAATTTCTCGCGCTATAGCTCGATTTAACAGATCTTTCAATTTTTCAGACATATATCTCACCTCAACAAAGATAGTCAAAAAGGATGAGAACTACTTATTATGTTTTTCATATAATCGGAGAGTTAAAAATGGGCAAAAGATGTTGTTGTTTCTTTTATCTCTCGTATACGTAAATGGTGTGTGATGGGTAGCCGAGCTTGGGGTTTTCACAAAAGTTGTTGGTTCTGACAGGTTTCCATCCTAAAATTTCATAGTCGTGGGAAACGATTCTTGTGCCAGGCTTTAGTTCTTTTTCTAGTTTGGGTTTAATCTTATCGTTTGCGCTGGTTGTGAGATATAGGAACACAACGTTTGCTGGAGAAAGGTTGACCTTGAACATGTCGTCTCGAACGACTGTAACTCGGTCTTGTATGTTTAGTTCGTGAATGGTTGATAGTGCTTTTTTTGCGAGGTCTTCTCGCAGTTCGACGCCGACTGCTCTGGCTCCAAATTCTTGTGCGGCCATGACAAGGGTTCGGCCGTCTCCGGCCCCTAAATCATAGAAGGTTTCGCCTGGCTTCAAATCTGCGAGTGCTAACATTTGCCTAACAACTGGGAGTGGTGTCGCAACGAAGGGGGCGATGAACAATTCGCGGGTTCTCCTCTATACGGCTTTTACTTATTTTCTTTTTTAAGGTTTATTAAAACTTACTATGCTACATATGCGCTTTTCTTCTTGGGGATAGGTTGTCTTGATTCGCCGCATTTCATACAGCTTTGTTGACAGAGCTCAAGATATTTTTCTTCATCTTTCGACACAGCTTCAGCTGCTTGTTGGCATAGTTCGCTTTGTTCAAGGCATCCTGCTTCTTTGCACAGCTTCGATATGAAACTGCAGCATTTTTTTACGTCTTTGGGATTGAAAGCAACGCGATTTGTGCGTACAAGCAAGCAGAGTTCTCTTGCTAACACGCATGTTCGAACGTAGTTGAATCTGCTTAGAGTTTTTTCTCTTAACATTTGTCTGCTTAATTCCAAACTTCTCTACTCCGCCCGATGATGCGTGTTTTGATTTTGGAACGGTGTCTTTTAACCTTTTAGAAATTTGAATAGCTACCGTGAATCCATCTTTAAAGAGTAGGATTAACCGCCTTCATTTGCTTATAAGTGGACAATAAAATTTGCAGTTTTCTCAGCTAATCTGCCCAGAATCTTCTTTTCAACGCGTTTCGCTCTGCTTCAACCACCAATTCGAAGAAGTGATCGGTGGGAGATTTTTCTTTTTTTAGAACATTTTTGACGTCTTCAATTTTTACTCTTCGAGCGGAGAGAGCAATTGCCGCCGTCTTTCCATAGGCTGAAATCAACTGAGCGGTTTTGGTCGCCTGTTCTTGCATTCTTTTTTCAGCCTTGGTAAGTTTTTCTCCTTTTTTTTCCGCCAGAGAGTGCACATGGCTTTCTTCCTTTCTGAGCAGTCCCAAGTCGTCGGAACCACACTGTGGACAACTAGGATGATCAGGCAAGTCTTTGATGCGTATCATTTCGACATAGTCCCAACAATTAGTGCACACAAAGCTTCGAACTTCATCTAGTAATCTTGCTTTGGCTGATTGCACCAGAATTATTCGCATTCTTTCGGGTGGAATTAAATCTGTTTTCATGCTGACACGTTCTATGCCTACTCTGGCTACAGGCGTGGCTGTTCCTCGTGTTTCAACTTTTACAGTGGTCACTTCGTCTCTTCGAAGTTCGTCTATCACTCGAAGAAGACTCTCCAAGTCCAAGTCTTTTGAAAATGTTTCTTTGAGTGCCTCGTCGTAAATTGCAGTGCCTTCAAAACTTTTCAACAATTGTTTGAGGCTTATGCTGCCGAAGTCAGCCCACTTCTTCAGGGCTCCGAATCTTCTTGCCACGTGAATCATTCGGCGCTTGAAGAGGCCAGTTTTTACGGTGGCTTTTGTTAAGGCTTGGCGTATTACGGTGTTTTGCGTCAGTTTGAGTTCGTTAATGAGGGCTATCAAATTGTCTGCGTTTGTTGCTTTCATTGTTTGGACGAAAATGCGGTAAGGATCATGCTGAACTGCAACCGTATATCCCGTTCGTTCTGACAAATAGTGTCCGAGTAGTTGGGCTAATGCGCGATTGGTCAGCAAGCCGAAGTTTGCGTGTATAATCACAAGATCTTCCCAGTTTTCAATGGTCATGCGTTTGTCTGTGGGCACAGGGTATCCTTTCTTTACTTGTTCGAACGTTTCCTGTAACGCCCGCGAGATTGTGGTCTTGTCTGCGGGATATTTTTCGGCTAATTGGGTGACAATTTGGTCGTCGGATTTTCCTTCCTTCATTTGTTGCTCGACAAGTCCCCTTATCTTGCCTACCTCTTGAGACACTTCGAAAGGTACTGGGATTTCTTCTCCTACCCAGCTTGGAATAGCGCCTGTGGGGTCCTCAACAGATTTCACGTAGATTTTGTCTCCGTAAATGTGGATAATCTTCCATGGGCTTCCTCGGATAACAAATTTGGTGTTAGGTTTGCCGTACTCTGCCATGAAGGCTTCGTCCAATATGCCTATGGCTGTGTCCGATTCTTCGTCTATGACTAAATACTGCTTTTCCACAGGTATCATAGATAGATTGTCAAAGTAATATTCGTATAGTGGCTTGCTTCTTCGAGGTTTTAGAGCTGTAGCGTCTTCGAAAGAAACCCAAGCAAATCTTGGAAATCGTGTGTGCATGTAAGTTAGGATTTTTTGTACGTCTTCAGTAGTGAGGTCGGAGTAAGGGTAGGCGTTTTTGAAAAGCTCTACAATTTCGCTGAAGATTAGACGTCTGTTTTTCATCAAGAGTCCTGCAATTTGATGGGCGAGGACATCGTAAGGTTTTTGAGGGATGTTTACTGGTTCAAGTTCTTCGTGGTAGGCCATGCGGCCAATAGCTAAGGCTTCCAGCGTGTCGTCGGAGTCCATAGTGATTATTATCCCCTTTGCCACCCGTCCTACTCTGTGGCCGCTTCTGCCGATGCGTTGAATCAGCCGTGTCACTTGCCTGGGGCTCATATATTGAACGACTAGGTCTATTCGTCCTATATCTATGCCCAGCTCCAGCGAGCTTGTGCAGACAAGGCCTTTTAACTCTCCGTTTTTCAATCCACGTTCAGCCGCGACTCTGGAAGGTTTGGCTAATGAGCCGTGGTGAATAGATACTGGGAAATCTACGTCCCAAATTTTGAAGCGGCTGGCAAGCACTTCAGAGATTGTGCGGGTATTGGTGAAAAGCAATGCCGATTTGTGTTTTTCAATGTAGTCGCGTATGATTCGAAGTCGAGCTGCCACTTCCGGGTGGGTATAAAGGGATGAAGCAAGCTCATAATCTTGAGAGGTGGGTTGGGGATAAAGTATTTCCAGTTGCATTGCTCTTGCCACGGGTACTTTCACTATGTCTACAGGCTTTTCGGTGCCTACAAGAAATTGGGCTACTTTTTCTGGGCTGCCTATGGTGGCGGAAAGGCCTATCATCTGAAAGTCGTTCCTGGTTATGGTTCGCAGTCTTTCCAAGGCGAGGGAGAGTTGGCTGCCGCGTTTGCTATCTGCCATTTCGTGAACTTCGTCGATGATGACCCATCTAACGTGTCGCAGGTGTTGCCGTAGAACCCATCCGATTAGTATGGCTTGTAGAGTTTCAGGTGTGGTTATCAAGATTTCTGGTGGGCTCCGGGATTGTCTTGTTCGTTCTTTGGTTTCGGTGTCTCCGTGTCGTACTGCTAGTTTTATGTCCAAGTTGTTGCACCACCATTGCAGACGCTCCAACATGTCGCGGTTCAAAGCGCGTAACGGTGTGACATACAAAACTTTTATTCCAAGTCGCCTGTCGGGCGCTTGTATGAGCATGTTTAAGACGGGAAGAATCGCCGACTCTGTTTTACCTGTCGCTGTTGGAGAGATGAGTAATACGTTTTTTCCTTGCAAAATTTTGGGTATGGTTTTTTTCTGGGGTTCTGTGGGGGTTTGGAATCCTCGCTCTTCAATCAGCCTTCGAATGGGCTTTACAAATAGGTTGAAGACATTTTCGGATTCGCGTTTCAAGAATTGTCTGGGACTCCGAATGCAGAAAGATAGTGAAGAAAGCTTGTGTAAAAGTGTTTTGGGCTTTCTTAAAGCATTAGCAAAAATGATTTCAGTTTGAAAGCTTTATTTCTTTGATGCACAGAAACTCAAGCATGAATGGTGAATGTATTGGCGTTGGACGAAAAAATAAAAGACATCGCGGCGAGTTATCGTCCGGAAAAGATTAAGATAGGGGTTTTAGGTTCTCACTCTGCTTTGGAAATAGGTCATGGTGCAAAGCAGGAAGGTTTGGAAGTTGTCGTTGTTTGCCAGAAAGGGAGGGAGAAAACGTATACGAAATATTATCGAAACCTTTTCGATCACACTTTGGTGTTAACCAGGTTTGTGGACATGGTTGAAGCTGAGAATCAAGAAAGGCTTAGAGAATTGAACACGGTTTTTGTTCCGAACAGATCTTTTTCGGTATATGTAGGCTATGACAACATAGAACGCCGTTTCATGGTTCCATTGTTGGGGAACAGACGCATTTTGAAAGCTGAAGAGAGAAATATGCCCAAAAACCAGTACTATTTACTAGAAAAGGCGGGAATAAAAACGCCTAAGATCTTTTCGTCTCCTCAAGACATAGATCGCTTGGTGATAGTGAAAGTCAGTGAAAAACAGAGAAAAATAGAACGCGCTTTCTTCTATGCCTCTTCACCAACAGAATACGTCAAAAGAGCCGAAGAAAGGATAAAAACCGGAGTAATTAGTAGAGAAGATTTAGAAAAAGCCACAATAGAGGAATATGTTGTGGGAGCAAAGTTAAACGCCAACTTTTTCTGGTCTCCACTAGACGACGAAATAGATTTTTTGGGATTTGATAGGAGAATACAAACTAACTTGGACGGCGTTTTAGATTTGCCTGCAGACGAACAGTTGGAAGCAAAAATAATTGTGCAGAATATTGAGATAGGTCACATGGGCGCCACGATGCGTGAGTCTCAGTTAGAAAAGGTTTTCTGTGCGGGAGAACAATTCGTTGAAACATGCAAAAAAGAGTATCCGCCTGGTATAATTGGACTGTTTGCGTTGCAAGGCGCCGTAAACAAAAACTTGGATTTCTACGTGTTCGACGTTAGTCCCAGAATTCCAGGCTGCCCATGCGTAGAACCTACCTCGCCCTACATGAAATACAAATATGGCGAGGAGGTTGGACCTGGAAGAAGAGTTGCCATGGAGCTTAAGAAAGCGGCAAAGATGAACAAGCTTGAGGAAATAGTGACTTGACCGCGATAAACGAGGTATTAGACAATTACGATAAAGAGAAGATCACTATTGGCACTCTGGGCTCTCACTCGGCTCTTAACATTTTCAAAGGTGCCAAAGACGAAGGCTTACACACTGTCTGTGTCTGCAAAAAGAGCGACGAAATAGTTTATCGAAGGTTTCCAGTAACAGACGAAATAGTTTTAGTCAAAGATTTCAGAGAGATTCTCGACAGTGAAGTTCAGGAAAAACTGCGGAAGCTAAACACGATTCTCGTCCCACATGGATCCTTCAACGCTTACCTAAATTTGGACGAGGTTACAAATGATTTACATGTGCCCATGTTTGGAAACAGACAGTTGCTTCAATGGGAAACAGACCGCGAAAAACAGAAAACCTGGTTACAAAAAGCTGGGTTGAAGTTACCGAAAACTTTCAACAGCCCAGAGGATATAGAAGGCTTGGCGATCGCAAAGTTTCCGGGCGCTAAAGGTGGAAAAGGCTATTTTCTGGCGAATTCACTGGAGTCTTTCTACAAAAAAGCCGAAGACATGATCAGGAAAGGTTTTATGAAGAGGGAAGACATGGACAAGCTGCATCTGCAAGAGTATATCTTCGGGGTAACCATCTATCCATCATACTTTCATTCGTTACTTCATAAAAAAGTCGAATTGCTGTGCGTAGATAGACGATACGAGTCTTCCATAGACAGTTTGGGGCGCATACCTGCAGAAGAACAGTTGGAAATGGACAATCTTGCTCCCACTTACACTGTTGTAGGCAACATACCTATCACGTTAAGAGAGTCGTTGCTTTCCGAATACATACGAATGGGAGACAATGTGGTGAAAGTTTCGGAAGACATCGCCTCGCCAGGTATCATTGGGCCTTTCTGCTTAGAAACAATTGCTACCGATCAGCCTAAAATTTTCACGTTTGAAATATCGGCTAGGATAGTCGCCGGAACTAACGTGGGCATAGGTACGTCGCCATATTCTTATTTGATGTATGCTGAAAACTTTTACATGGGCCGAAGGATAGCTGTGGAAATAAAAAAAGCTGCCGCTGCCGGAAAATTGAGTGAAGTTGTCACCTAAAAGTCTCTAGATCGGGGTTATCTCCACTTCCATATCTTTCGGTTGTAGAAAACTTCAGGTAGTATAAAGAGGCCCGAAAGAGAGGCAACCATGGCAATCGCCCATTCAAAGGGGTCGTCTAGAACCACTGTGCCAAATAACCCGACGAAGGGCACAATCATAGTCAAAGCCGCTGAAGCTATAACGGCCACTAGCAAGAACTTGTTTGAAAGGAATCCCACTTTGAAAGCGTTGCGTTTTTCAGATCTGCAGTTCCAAACGACAAACAGTTCCTGTAGCGTAGCACGTATAAAAGCCATGGTTCGGGCTTCTGCCAACTTGTGCTCTGTTAGAGGTCCAGGGAGCATGTAGTACTGCCAGTAGAATAGGCCTCCTGTCAAGATGAACTGCAATGTAAAGGTGGCGATTATTGATGCAAATCTTCCATGCAATACCCCTTCTTTCGGGTTTCTCGGAGGTCTTTGCATCACGTCTTTCTCCGGCGGATCCATTGTTAATGCGAGGGCTGGGCCTCCGTCAGTAACTAGGTTAAGCCATAGAATCATGCCTGCAGTGAGGGGAAGCTCTAAGCCGAGCATGGCGAAGGTTCCAATGAGGGCTAACTCGTCAAAGTTGCATCTTAATAAAAAGAAGGAGAATTTTCTTATGTTGTCATATATGGTGCGCCCTCCTTCTACCGCTTTGACGATTGTGGCGAAGTTGTCGTCTGCGAGCACCATGTCTGACGCTTCTTTTGTTACGTCGGTGCCTGTTATACCCATGGCCACGCCGATGTCTGCCTGTTTAAGTGCAGGAGCGTCGTTGACACCGTCTCCTGTCATGGCGACGATTTCTCCCCTCTTCTTTAAGGCTTTAACTATTCGAAGTTTATGTTCTGGTGCGACTCTTGCGTAGACCTTCACATCTTCAACGATTTTCTCAAATTCTTCGTCGCTCATGGCATCTAGTTCGGTGCCTGTTAAAACTCTGTCGTCTGGGTTGCCTTTGGTTATGCCTATTTCTTTAGCAACCGCTACGGCTGTAAGTTTGTGGTCTCCGGTTATCATGACGGTTTTTATGCCTGCCTGTCGGCAGAGATTATTGGCTTCTTTGGCTTCGTCTCTTGGGGGGTCAATCATCCCTATTAGGCCGATGAAGATTAGGTTGTTTTCTATTTGTTTGTTGAGTTCTTCTGTTTTACCGAGTTCAAGATCTTCTGTGTTGATGTCGGTTAGTTCTTTGAAGGCTATGCCCAATACGCGAAGGGCGTCGGTTGCCATCTGTTCGTTTATTTCTAGGATTTTTTGTTTTTGATTTTTGGTTATTTTTTTGGTGTCTTGATTTTTGATGATTTTTGTGCATCTGTTTAGGATTACTTCCGGGGCGCCTTTCATGTAAGCCAATAGTTTTCCATTAGGAGTTTTGTGAATGGTTGTCATTCGTTTTCTTTCTGAGGTAAAGGGTATTTCATGCACTCGGGGGGTTTTTTTCTCAAGTTTGTTTTTTGCGATTCCTGCTTTTGCAGCGGCAACAATCAGTGCTCCTTCAGTTGTGTCGCCTAAAACTTTCTCTCCGTCATATGAAGCGTTAGTGCAAAGTGCACTGGCACTTAGCAGCAGATTTAGATTTTTGTTTTCTTGTGCATCTAAGGGTTCACTATCCAGCAAGAATTTTCCTTCTGCTTTATAGCCTACGCCGGTGACGTCGATAATTTTGTCGTTGGTGAAGATTTTGCGGATGGTCATTTCACCTTTAGTTAGGGTGCCGGTTTTATCAGAGGCGATGACTGTGGTGGCGCCTAAGGTTTCTGCTGAGGCGAGTTTTCGAATTATGGCGTTGCGTTTGGCCAGTTCGCGGGCTCCTAAGGCTAGTGCGACCGTCACTACTGCTGGAAGTCCTTCTGGAACTGCTGACACTGCTAATGCCACTGCCACTATGAAACTATCTAGAAGGGTTCCAGGTCTGGCAGGGGCGAAAAGTTCCAGGAGGAAGATGGCTATACATGCAATGACTATTATTATTCCCAATTTTTTGGCGAAGTTCTCTAGCTTGAGCTTCAACGGTGTTTCGGTTGCTTCTATGGTTTGCACCATCTCGGCGATTTTTCCAAACTCGGTTTTCATTCCTGTTGCGGTGGCTACGGCTTTTCCTCGTCCGTATGTTACATAAGTTGCTGTAAACAGCGTGTTTCTTTTCTCTGATACAGGCGCGTCTTCCTCTACAACTCCGGTTCCCTTTTCTACTTGTGTTGATTCGCCGGTTAAGACGGCTTCATCGGTTTTTAACTCAACTGTTTCAATTAGTCTGCTATCTGCTGGAACACGGTCCCCCGCTTCTAGAAGTATGATGTCTCCAGGTACTACTTCTTTTGCTGGGACCATTACTTCTTTTCCGTTTCTTATTAAACGGGCTTTTGGGGCGGTGAGTTTTTTCATGGCTTCCATTGCTTTTTCGGAGCGGTATTCTTGAACGAAGCCGACAATAGCGTTGAGGACCACTATAGCGGCTATTGTTAGAGCGTCGGTTGTCTCTCCCACTGCAAAGGAGATTGCTGTTGCGATTATAAGCATGATTACGAAGACGTCTTTGAATTGGTTTAGGAAAATTTGGAGCGCTGTAACTCTTTTTGCTTCTCTTAACTCGTTGGGTCCATATTTCTCTAAGCGCCGCTTTGCCTCTTCCTCGGTTAAACCTAGAGGACCTGTTTCCATCTCTTCAAATACTGCTTCGATTGGCTTGGAATGCCACGCTTTGCTCATCGCCACTCATCCTACTGCAGATGGTAGCTTTAACATGGTTTTCTCCTTTAAGGATTTTTCTCTAGATACCCATCGAAAGCGTTAACAGGGCACTAAGAGTTTGAGAACTATGGAAAATCTTTTATGCGTTATCATAACAAATCATTAACCAATGCTATAGAGGAAGAAAAGATGCCTAAATGTCCAAATTGTAACACTGAAGGTAAACTGAGAAAACAATGGAAGATGGCCGGTAGGCCAGACAAAAGCGGCAAAAGAATGCAGCTTGAAATCGGTTTATACGACTGTCCAAAATGTGTCAAGGCTTTCCGTGCAGTCTTGAACAAGAAGAAGATTTAGAGCTGCTGTTCGTGTTGAAAACAGTTGTAAACCCAGCGAATTTGCTCTTGCCTGAACTTTAAGCTATCCTTAACTTCCCTTTTTTATGTGCTCTTCCCATGTTAGGTTTAAATATGAGACAGTGAACAAACACAGCAAAATCGAACATTTACGTTGAGAAGTCGGATAAAATGTCGAATATCAAAAACGGGCTGAGAAACGAATACGTGAAATCACTGGTTCTTCTGGTGATAATTCTAGGCGGTATCGTCGCCTTTTGGGTTGGCTTCAGAGCTTATCTTAGAACAGAGTATCCATTACTCGCCGTGGCGTCTGGAAGCATGGTCCCCACATTAAATGTTGGCGACTTGATAATTGTTCAAGGCGGATTAAACGTGAGTGATGTCTCAGCAGAATATGGCACAGGTGACATAGTTATTTTCCACAAGCCCGACCGACCAGAGGAGCTCATTGTCCATCGAGCCGTAGAAAAACATCAGAACGATGATGTTTTTTATTTGAGAACCCAGGGCGACAACAACCAAATAGTTGATGGCTGGAAGATCTATGACGAACACCTTGTTGGAAAAGTTGTAGGGGTCATCCCGTATCTCGGCCACGTTCCTTTGTTTGTTCACACTCCCACTGGAATGACAATAATTGTTATCTTGATAGTAATTCTCGTTCTTCTCGAGTTTGTGATTCCTATCATTAAGGAAAAGGCAGTGCCGGAGGAATCCAAAGACGAAATTGACTTTTCAGATTTGGGCTCTCTGTAAGGTTTCCAACTAGGCTAATCAGAAAGCTTAACCGTTTCCGTTTCGTTTTGCTGAAGTACCATGTTGCTCTGCAATCTTAGATTTTTTACGTTGATCAGAACGGGCAGAATTAGCGTAATGTTCTACTTTGAAACAAGATTGCTGTTGAGAGCTTCTGCAGAGATCTTGCAATTCGTTGTGGGGATAGACAACAAGAAGGTTCTAGCAGCAAACTAAATCTAAGGGCAAATAGTTGCGAAGAGGAAGCTATTTGTGTGAATGCCGAAATTTTTCTTCATTTTTGGCTTTTTTGGGTATGGTTATAGTGAACTGGGCGCCTTTGCCTTGTTTGCCTGTTTCTTGTATAATCCACCCGTATACTTCGCATATTCGTTTTATCATGAACAAGCCATAGCCTGTGCCTTTCCCGCAGCCTTCTTTGAAAAGGTTTTTTCGCATGTTGTTGGGTACGCCTACACCGTCATCTTCATAGATCAGCTTCAATTTGTCACTCTTTTCTTCACAGTACAGTTTTATCTGGCGGGTTTTTCCTCCGTATTTCAACGAGTTGTCGATCAAATTGTAGAAAAGCTGCCTCAGCAGCGAATCGGCCATAACGGTTAACCCACCGCATATGTTCACCACTTCAACGTTTAAATCTGAGAAGAGCGACGCCGCTTCGTCAAAAGCCTCGCCCACATCGATTTCTGTCAGTTGTTCGACGCCCAACCTCTCATAGGCTGCCGCAAAATCAAAGATCACCTCCACATTTCTAACCGCCGCTTCCAAGTCGTCCAGCTTCTCTAACGCCTCAGCATCTCGAGCTAACCTCTGCTTCAACAAATAGACATTCCCAACAACCGCCGACAACTTATTTCGAACGTCATGCCTCGTGAGGCCGCCGACAACCCGCAGCTTTTCCTCCAACTTTTTCCTTTCCGAAACGTCGCGGAACACCACCAAGTCAGCCGGTCTGCCTTTGTAGTCTATTTTCGCCGCGTTAACCTCAACAGGTACCTTCCGACCATCCTTCGCCAACAGTTCAACTTCGTATGGAGCCACATTTATCCCTATCATTCGCTTGGCAAGGTTCTTCATCATGACTGCTTTGGTTTTCGCCGTGGCAATTTCTGTTCTCAAAAAATTCTTTTCAACCAATTCTTCCTTTTTGAAACCGGTTATCTCTTCCACTCTTTGCGTGACTTCCAAGATTTTTCCTCTCTCACCTATAATGGCCACTGGATCAGCCATAAGGTCAAACAACGTTTGGAAATGTCTACGCGCCTCTTCCGACAATTGATAGGCCTTCTTCAGCTCTGTGATGTCTTTGTACATGCCCACGTAGCCCAACAGTTTGCCTTCCAAAACTATTGGCGCGGCAGAAATGATCACAGGCACCAGTGACCCATCACTTCTTTTCCTTACGGTCTCGTGGTGTGCATATCCTTTCTCTGCGTCTCTGTCCAGCCTTTCAGCCTCTTTCATCAAGTTTTCGGGCACAACCACGTCGTTCAACTTCTCGCCCTTAACCTCCTCGGCAGAGTATCCAAACAGCCTGCAGAAACAAGGATTCACGTCCACAATTCGAAAGTCTAAACCCACATAAACAGCAGCCTCAGGATTGCCTACAAAAAGAGCTTCAAACTTCTGCCGACTCTCTCCAATCTTTCGGGTTTGCGTCTCCAAGTTTTCGGCGTATTCCACGTTGCTCATTGCAGTGGCGGCATGTGACCCCAAGATTTCAAGCAACTCCTGATCTTTTTCGTTGAAAGCATTCAACTCTCTGCTATCTACACCTATGACCCCCAGCACTTTGCGTCCAATCTTGACCGGTACGACGAGTCCGGAGCGAATGCCAGGCATGAATTCAATCCAAGCCTCTTCTTTCTCCGCATCTGGAACGTTGATCGATCTGCCCGTGTTTGCCACTCTAACACTTACACCTCTCTTCGTCCCGTTTAACGGTAGCTCAATGCTAAACTGTTCGGGGTATCCATGGTGATGCACAAGGCGAAGCATGTCTCCGTCCACAACCATAAAAAATGCAATGTCAAACCCTAACATCTTCTCCATGGCTTCCAAGGTGAGCCCGTATATCGCCTTCACGCTTTCCGCCGTGTTCAATTTTTGACTGTAAACGTTTAGTGCCGAAAGCCTCTGTTCATAACGTTTTCTCTCTGTGACGTCTCTGAAAATCCCTTGCATCAGTCTCTTGCCTTCCAATTCAAAGACGTTGGCTTTGATTGCGACGTCTCTGACTTCTCCATCCTTAGTGACCACCTGTGTCTCCAAGGTTTGTCCCCGTTTTTCTTTGAGATGCTGCTTGAAAGTTTCGCTGAATCGTCCTTCAACTTCTTCAGGAGGATGCAAAATCCGCTGATGCCTGCCGATCAATTCCGATTTCGCTCTGCCAACCAGCTGCTCTGCTGCACGGTTACAGTCAACCAGCCTGCCGGTGTCGGCGTCCGCCAAGAAAATAGCGTCAATCGCCTCCTCAAACTGCCTTCGGTATCTTTCTCTCGATTTCTCGAGTTCCAATTCCATCCGTTTGCGTTCGGTTATATCTGTTAGTACCGATTGATCGCCAACAACCCTGCCGTCCAGCATTATCGGAGTGCTTCTGTACTCTACCATAATTCTTCCTTTCGGAGTGTTAATCTCCACTTCCCCTTCGGTGGGCTTCCCTCTGGCTGTTTGAGCTAGTTCTTTGAGTAGTTTCGGCCAATATTTTTTGGGAACGAAATTGAGCATGTTTTTCCCAATTATCTCGGCTTTTTGAAAGCCATAGTCTTTGACAACTTCGTTTACGAAAGTAATTTTTCCCTTCAAGTCCACGGCTAGTATGAGCGCCTTAGTATTCTCGCAGAGATGCCTGTACCGCGCTTCAGATTCCTTAAGCCGCCTTTCGGCTCTTCTCTTTTCCACGGCGTTGCTTATGGCGTACGCCAACTCACCATACACCGCTTCAGGATCGCCAGCCTTGTTGAGGTATCGGTCAGCGCCCAAATTCAACGCTTGAACGGCTACTTCTTCGCGGCCCTTCCCAGTGAAAATTATGAAGGGGATATTGTTGCCCCCTTCTCTAAGCTGCCTCAGAAACTCTAAACCGTCTTTCTCAGGCATCTGGTAATCTGAAACCACGGCATCAAATTTTTTCTTCCTCATTTTTTCGAGAGCGTCTTCCACAGAACAAGCAGTATCCACTTCAAGAGAACCGTCCAACTCCAAACATTGCTTTGCCACTTTCAAAAAGCCATTTTCATCGTCAACATGCAAAACTCTAATGCACTCTTTCTCTTCTAAGTCCATAACTATCTTTGCTGAAGCCTCAACACTTGATTTGGCCATTGAACACACTTTGCCCTTCTGGGTGTACGCCCATATTTGACACGCATTTTGAAGATTCGAAAAGAAATAGCTTATGAATAGCCAATCACTATCCAAACTCTACTCTTATCAAATGGATGGTGGAGAATACCCTCCAAAGCTCAATGCAGGGCACATCTAGAAACCAAGCCTAAAAGAAAAAAAGTTTGGGAGACGCAAAAATATGTTTTTCCTTCTCGTCTCGCGAATGTGGAGACAAGATAATTGCTTACCTTGTGGGCCGTGTGGGCTGCGTGGGCGGTTTTATGAACGACTCGTACTTCTGTGCTACTGGTGCATCTATTCTCCGAAGTTCGGTTGCCGCCAGCTGCTTAATTTCAGATGTTGTCGTTGCTTCTCGCACTCTACCCGTAACTTTTTCAGCTACCTTTGCTGCGTGTTCGTCTCTGGCTCCAGCTTTTTTCAGCGAAGCCTCCAACTTGGCTCTATCAAATTCCTGCATGGTGCCAGAACGTTTCTTCACTTTAAAATAAATCACCCCCCTTAATGGTATATAACATCACCACAACTCTCAGCATTATTTATAAAGATTGGTTCATGAATAAAGCGTATACGTGTACACCTCCATCAAATCTCCCGCCTCCTCTTCTAACTTAAAAAAGGCGAATGTGCCGGAGTCTTCACTCTTTTAGAATAAGGGTTTATATATAAACATGTTCAAATGTATAAGGTTTAAAAGGTGTTAATAATTGCCAAAAGCTAAAGCCACAATCAGAATTGAAAACGTGGTTGCTTCTGCAACTTTGAAGCAACGTGTCGACTTGAACGCGGTAGTAAAAGGATACCCAGGCGTAGAGTACCGACCTGAACAGTTCCCCGGTTTGGTTTTCCGCTTGAAAAGACCGAAGACGGCTACCTTGATCTTTAACTCTGGCAAAATGGTTTGCACCGGAGCTAAATCTGAGAAAGAAGCTCGGAGAGCAGTTATGCGGGTAATCAAAGAGTTAAAGAAAAGCGGAATCATCATAATCAGTAAGCCAGAGCTGAAAATCCAAAACATTGTAGCATCAGCCAACCTGAGCGGCGCTATCGACTTGGAAAAATCAGCATACACGTTAGGAAAAACAATGTACGAACCTGAACAGTTTCCAGGATTAATCTACCGTATGGCCGAACCTAAAGTCGTCATACTGCTTTTCGCAAGCGGAAAACTGGTTTGCACCGGCGCTAAACGAGAACAAGACGTGTACGAAGCGGTAAGCAAACTACATCAAGAACTCGAAGACAAAGAACTGATCTTTTACGATTAACCTTTCACCTATTTTCTTTTCTCTGTTTTAGAACAGTTTTCAGTTCTAGGTCTGTTATGGCGCCTATTTCATGTAGAGTGGTTGCAGCTTCACTTGCTTTTAGAAGATAGTGCAGCCTAACATTGTCCTTCGCCAGGTTTTCTTTGCCGCCTTCTTCTCTGTCGATTAAGACCACGGCATCGTTAATTAGCCCTCCTTCGGCTCGTATGTCCGCGGCTGCTTTGCGCAATGACTTGCCCGAAGTAATTAAATCGTCCAAAAGCAGCACAGTGTCGCCAGAGATTAGTAGTCCTTCAACTTTGCGTTCTCTTCCATGGCTTCGTCGAGTCGACCGACTGTAAAGGAAAGCTTTGTTAAGGTTATAAGCTACTACAGCGGCAAAGGGTATACCTGCCGTGGGGATCCCAGCAATTCGCTTGAAATTTTGGATTCCTACGTTGTTTTCGACGAGTTTAACGTAGAAGCTGCAAATTTTCTGGAAAGCATCTGGGAAACTTGGAACTATGCGGAGGTCGATGTAGTAGGGGCTTATCTTCCCACTAGTGAGTTTATAGGTCCCAAACTTCAAAGCGCCAATTTTGTAGAGTATTTGGCACAGTTGGCTTTTCATCGACTCCGCAGCTTCGGTCATTTTTTCTTTTGCCCCTTCCCAACAATGTACGCGTCGCCTCGCTTAGCTATCAAACATTTAACTCGAGGCATTTCCTTAGCTAACATCTCACAAAAACTGTCCAAATCGTCCTTTGAGGCTGTATGATAAGGTACAGCTACTTTGGGTTTGACCAACTTCGCGATTTCTATTCCGGTTTGCGGAGAAGTGCCCGGCGCTATACCCACTGTGCAAAAGACAACGTCTGGCCTATGTTCTTCACCTATATCTTTCATCTCTGGGAAGGGCACGCTATCAGCGGTGTGGAAAATTCTAACGCCGTCTTCGCTGGTGATGAGAAATGTAATCGGCGTACTAGCAGGTGAGTGATTGCACATCTCCGCCCTAACAGTTACACCACCTATATTCGTCTCCGTCCCAGGTTTCATCTCTACTAGTTTTTCCAACGGAATGGAGTTACTGAGTTTTTTCACAGAAGTGGAATCGGCGAGTATCTGGCAGTTAGTGGTTTCCTGCATATTTCTTATCAAAGGGCCATCTAAATGGTCGTAGTGCTCATGGGTAATTAGGATGGCATCTATGGTCGTGAAGTTTTTGGCGCTGACGTCTACAGGATCTATCACAAGTGTTCTAGTCGGCGTTTTCACGGTGACGCCTGCATAGTGGTTGAACCACTTGAAGGCTATTTCATTTTTTTCTGGAACTACGTTTTCTATAGACATAAACTGTTCCTCGTTAGATGATATGACACTTTTGGCTAAAAGAACTTATGCTCGATTCTCTCTAAGGGTTTATGGTTTATGCATCTTTTTTAGCAGACGCCTGCAACCATCTCGTAGGTTTTGCAAACAGCTATCTCCTCATCTGGAGGAAAAGTTTTCTCCTTAATTTCAATTTTATCTTGGGAACATTCACCGTCTACCCAATGTTTACAATCTCTTCGCTCACAAACAACTTTCGTCAACCGATCACCTTTTCGCCGTATTACTTCTTTTTTCAGCTATTTAGCTCTATTCGAACTAAAGAATCTCACTGCGCCCGTTCTTCGATATGCTTAAAAGCAATAGTCTTCAACTCTTCCTTCACTTGGAGTGTCTTTCTGTGGTAGACGTTTGGCTTCCTTACGACAAAACAGAAGTTTGTGCTCGAATTCCAACCCGCAATTTCCTCGGAACAATCGAGCCGAAAGAAAAACTCGGAGTACCCGACGCCAAAGCAGAGATTCTAAGAGCACTAGACGCGCAAATCGGCTCAAAACCTTTGAATGAAATAATCACAGTCGGCAGTAAGGTTGCCGTAGTTGTAGACGACATCACTCGTCCCGCCCCCAGTCACATAATTGTTCCCCCTCTTCTCGAAAAACTGAACACCCTCGGAGTTAAAGACGAAGACGTTACGATAATCTTCGGCTGCGGCACCCATAGAGCAGTTAGACCCGAAGAAGCCAAACAACTCTTAGGAGAAGAAGTGGTCAACCGCGTCAAAACAATAAGCCACAACTGCCACGCCGAAGATCACGTTTACGTTGGAACCACCAAGAAGCACGGGACAAGGGTTTCAGTGAACAAAACTTTCGCAGAAGCAGACGTCCGAATCCTTACTGGCGACGTTGAAATGCATTATTATGCTGGTTTCGGAGGAGGCAGAAAGAGTGTTTTGCCTGCAGTTAGTAGTGCTGAAACAATTCAACGCAACCACGCCTTAACCTTGCATCCTGACGCTAGAACCAGCATTTTAGAAGGAAACCCTGTCCACGAAGACATGGTTGAAGCAGCGAGACTCGCGAAAGTTGACTTCATATTGAATGTGGTGGCCAACACCAAAGGTGAAATCGTTCAAGCCTTTGCTGGGGATCTAGAACAAGCTTTCTATGAAGGTGCAAAACTGGTTGAAGAAATGTATAGAGTATCAATTGACCGACGGGCAGACATCTTGGTGGTTAGCCCTGGGGGGCATCCTGCTGACATCAATCTTTACCAAGCATACAAGGCTATCGATAACGCTTTGGACAGCGTTAAACGCGGAGGAGTAATCGTTCTAGCAGCCGAATGCCCAGAAGGTTACGGAAATGAAATGTTCTACGAATGGATGGCGAAGTTCAAAGACCTAAAGTCAGTAGAAAAAGAAATTAAGAAACATTTCAACTTGGGAGGCTACAAAGCTTACCGCTTGTTGAAAGCTTTGGAAAAAGCACAAATAATCCTAGTTTCCACAATGCCTGATTATTATGCTGTCAACGTGTTTAACCTCAAGACTGCCAGAGCTTTGAACGACGCTCTAAATGGTGCCTTTGAAATTGCAGGTAAAAACGCCAAAGTTTGGGCGATTCCCCATGGTCACGCAACTCTTCCCGTAGTGAAAAATCAATTGTAGATTCTGAAATGGAGACTGAACTTTCATGGGTATGCCCAATGTTTTCAGAGAGCTATTGCGAATCTTCACAAACAAGCTTCAAGCAGCGAAAGATTTCTCGCAACTTAAAACAGCATCCTCTATAAACTTAACAGAACAAAAATAGTTCATAAGATGAACGCAATGAGCAACGTATTCATACGCACAATAATACCTATATTTCTCTTAATGGGCGCAGGGTTGCTTTCCCGAAAGATAAAAATTTTGAAATCCGGAGACGAACGGGTGCTCAGCGCATATGTATACTATTTCGCACTACCAGCCCTGTTCTTAGTCACTATCGCTGAGACAGGTTTCACCTCAGAAATCCTCACTTTCATGGTCGCAGGAATGCTTCCAATCTTTATAGTTTTGGCCGTTTATTCTTCTCTTTACTTTCTATTCCGACTGCCGCGAAACATTTTTTACCTTTTAACCTTATGCACTATCTTCGGCAGCTTGGCTTTCTTCGGCATACCTTTTATTACTTTTGCTTTTCCCACAGAGGGAGAACGTTTGGCGACGTTGTCAGCAGCCTTCATCGCCATTGTAAGCGTCACCACTTCGCTCTTAACGCTCGAGTTATACAGACTCGAGACATCCACAAAACGGGGAGGAACAAAAAAGCTAGTTATGAGGCTCTCAAAAAACCCGCTGATCATCTCAATTTTATTAGGTATTTTCTTCTCTCTCACTGGCTTACAAATTCCAACTCCCATTTCAGACTCGCTACACATGTTAGGCGCCACTACCTCTGTTGTAGCAATTTTTATGCTTGGAGTGTTTCTTTACGGAAAGAAATATACAAAGATGAAAAAAGCTTTCAAACTGAGCCTGCTGAGAATAGTGTTTTTACCCACGGTTTCACTGTTGGTTTCACGGTTGTTTGGGTTGATCGATGTGAAGGGTGCAGTGTTGGTTCTTATGCACGGCATGCCCATCGCAGTTTCCATGATTGTTCTAAGCGAACGCTACAACTTTTATAAAGAAACAATCGCTTCGCTAATCTTGGTTTCATCGTTGGGAGCTGCAATATACCTCAACCTGTGGCTTATACTGCTCGGATACTACTAGAACATTTGGACCTGCTGAAAGTCGGCCATTTTATTCTCAATCTTTCAATTTCCGAGAAATCCAAAGGTGAAACAATAACAGATTTATCCAACTTTTCTCTACCAAACTTCACCAACCTTTTTTCTTCCCCTTTCTCATCTGAATAGCGAAGAGTCAAAGCTGCCGCTAATCTAACAGCTTCTTCTATTTTAGGTCCTTGCAACAAGGTCCACGGGCTACCACAGTTAGGAACTTCAAAACAGAAATCATCTATGTTCTTCATTCTCTGTAACTGTTTATTTTCGCCTTCGTTCCTCCCCACAACTATTTTGTTCTTTCCGAATCTGAAATGTCTCCCAACCTTCAATAGGTTAACGTCCTTTAGCGTCACTTTTTTTTTGTGCTCGAACAAATCTCCAAGTTTAGCGGCAAACTCTCTACAAGTCAACAAGCATCCGCCAGCGGGACAAGGATAATCTTGAACACCTAACTCTCCGGCGAGTTGAATCTGCCTCTTGCGCGATCTACCCTTGATGTCTAATAGCTTTTCTCTGTCAACGTAGCCCTTTTTTTCTGCCTCTGTCGCAGGCAGCAGCTTAGCAGATAAAGGCCTTAAAATCTTATCTTTTAAGCCAGCTTCTTTCTCGACAATTTCCAAAGCTTTTCTGTTTTGAGACATAGGTCTCTCGTTAAGCACCTCTCCCGTAAAAATAAAGGAAGCGTCTATTTCTTCGGCGTATTTTTTGGCTCTTTCAAGCATGAAAATTCTGCAGTCAATACATGGGTTCATGTTCTTTCCGTAGCCATATTTGGGTTTTCTCAACATCTTGAAGTAGTTCTCACCTAGGCTGATTATCTTGAGAGGAACTCCGAATTGTTTTGCAGCTTCATCGGCGCCGTAGTCGCCTTTTCCGCAAAGACAAAAAGGAGAAGTAAAATTAACTGCCACGACGTCTATGCCCTGCTCTTGAATGAGCTTTACAGCGAGTATGCTGTCTAAACCGCCGGACAACAACGCTAACGCTTTCAACGTCAAAGCCTCTACAGCATTTATGCAATCTTGGAAACATATATAGTGTACGTTGCAGCAAAACATTTAACTTTCCAAGCACTTGCCTAATCATTAAGGAAGTGCCAATGCTTGCTGACGACCTTCACGCTTAGACAATTCAAACCCAGCGACCTAGATGAGGTAATTCAAATAAACCGTGTCTGTTTACCAGAAAACTATTCGCCTCATTTTTTCATGGACATATACGAACGACATCCAGCCACCTTTATTGTGGCCGAATACGAAAACAAGATCGTAGGGTACATTATGTGCAGAGTCGAAACCGGATTTTCAAGTTTCGGTCTATTCGGCATTCCCAAAAAAGGTCACGTAGTTTCGGTAGCGGTGCTGCCGGAATATCGACACAAAGGAGTAGGTGCGGTCCTCATGAAAGAAGCCATAAAAAACATGCTTTCTTACAAAGCCAAAGAATGCTATTTGGAAGTAAGAGTAACCAACACAGCTGCCGTGAACATGTATAAAAAGTTGGGCTTTCAAACAGTTCGTATGTCAAACGGATACTATGCCGACGGTGAAGCTGCCTACGTAATGGCGAAAAAGCTATAACAAGATAAGCAAATCTCATAACTGAAAACAGCCACCTTGTCACATATCGCGATCAAGAGACTAGAGCTAATCCAAAAAACAAATGGGAAGAAATATGGCTTCTAAGAGTCAAAAAAGTCAGCACACGATGGTCGAGTTAAAAGCCAAAGTAGACAATTTGACAGCTATTCGCGACAAACTACTTCGACATGGCGCCGAAAAAGCAGGCATTTTCCATCAAATTGACACTTATTACAAAGTTCCCAAAGGAAGACTGAAGCTGCGAGAAGTAGAAGGAAAATCCAACGCTCAACTGATCTATTATGAAAGAGAGGACATCCATAAACCGAAAAGAAGTTTAGACTTTATATTGACAATTCCGCAACCCCGAATCTTCAAACAAATTCTCAACCGCGCCATGGAAAAGAGAACTATAGTTGAAAAAACGCGAGAGATTTACTGTTATAAGGGTGTTCAAATCCATCTAGATGTGGTCAAAGGTTTGGGTACCTTCGTAGAATTTGAACGCGTAACCTCCAACGAACCAGAACAACAGAAAAAAGACCTCTTCAGGTTAGAGAAGCTCAGAGAACAACTAGGCTTACGTTCTGAACATTTAGAGAGTCTTTCTTACAGTGACTTGATCTGACACCGCAACCATCGCTCCTCTCTTTCATTCATCCAGTTCAAAAGCCGTAACATGTTTTTGGCGAGATCCAACAAACCTCCAAGAACAAATATGGCTAGAAAGAAACGCAGATCAACCATCAAATTAATGCGTTCCACATTAAAGTCGATTACGCTAGCATCTAAAATGTGGGCGAAGTAAAACACTATTACCAAAGAATTTGCTATACCGAACACATGCTGAAAAACAGTGCCTCTCCCCAGTTCAGAGAGGAAAATAAATGCCAGAAACACCGCAAACAAGAAAATGAAGAATGGCTGATGGCCCAAAATGCTTTCAAAAGAAGCTATAAATGCCGAAAAAATCTCAAAGGGAATGTAAATGATGGCCACCTTAACTGAAGCCCTTGTAACACGCCAGATCAAATCCTTCGCTTTAAACCTGCCCTCTTTCTCGTTTTTGGCGTTATCCATAATTCACCACCATAGGGCCAAAATGGAACCACTCTGTTTCTACGTAAACATGAACCTCCCCAATATGAGACACCATCGCCGCGTTAACTAATGCTTCAACTTGCTCATTATATGCGGTGTCAGAGGAAGCGTCTACCGAAACCGTGCCTTCTCCTATCTTTTGAAGGCTTTCATTGAAAATCTCAATTTTGATAGTTCCAGTGACATTGACGTAAGGTGAACGGTTTTGAAAACTGATAGGCACATGAGCTTTCAAATGTGTAGCATTGTAGGCGCTGTATTTAGGCGGCTGTATGGTAAAATTTTGAAGGGGTGCGCGCCAAAGCATTGAAGTGTTTGCTTTAGCCCTAAAAGGTATTAGACCTGCATAGTTCAAATTAACCAGATTGCAGAGAGTAAAGTTGGAGTCGGTGAAGAGGTAGTCGGTGAAATCCAAGATCCTGCTTAAGTTGAGACTAATGTTGTGATAAATAGTTATGTTATCTTGAGGAGGAACATCCGCAACATATGTGACGGTTCTTGAAATAACCTCATTCTCCAAATCCACCACAACGGTTGTTAGGTTAAGATCAGCTATGTTGTAGTAACCTTTATTGTCGAGAATGATGGGTAGCGTTATTGAGAAATCTTCTTCTGCAGAATTCATCATTGGGCCGCCGAAATTTACACCTATCAACGTAGCAGAATAGATACACGTCGCCGCAAAAGCAGCAGTTATCATCCAGAAAAAACGGACAGCACAGCTAAGTGCCCGTAGCGAGATGTCCATTAAGGTTACTCTTCCCTTTTATTTTTGGAAGAATTCGACACAGCCTTAGGTTGAACAGTCTTTTGTCGGGAGGAGGATTGTGGCTCAGCCTGAGTTGTTGCTGTGGATGGGACAGCTGGAACAGGACGGTGTGTAACAAGCGGAATGCCCCTGACGGTTAGAAGCGAGCCTACCCAGCCCATGATGCCGAGGTACATTAGACGTATGCTGGCTTGGATCAGAGGAGCTAAAACCTCGCCGAAAGCCTTTGCAAAATCGCCAGTTGCAATCATGTTAAATGGTTCTTGAAGAAACAAATAAGCATTCATAAACGTGAATGAAAGCAAGGCTACGCCGACAAAGAGAATTATAATGCCGATGAGTTGAGGTCTATTGGCTATGTTTGCCGGCATTTTTGGCTCTCCTTTTATCATAGTCAAATGCGGGAGTATTAAATTTTCTGTAGCAATAAACAATATTCAATACATATCCGCCAATTTCCAACCGTCTATTTACCGCCAGATTCCACTCATATTTGCCTCATATACCTGCCCTATCCACAAATGCCGCATTTTCTACCATAGGTTTAAAGTTGAAGAAAAACATGCAACCAAAAACCATCAACTTCATACACCATCGAGCAACCTTTAAAAGCTATACACACAGCAATACACTACATTCACAAATAAACCTAAAAAACAACAGAAACAAGAGATGAACCTAAAAATGGCCTTCGAAAAAGGAGACTTTCTCCTAGTTGAATACGTAGCCAAAGTGAAAGAAACGGGGGAGGTATTCGACACCACCCGAGAAGATGTAGCAAAGAATGAACGACTATACAAAGAAGGAGAAATCTACGAGCCAAAACTCGTAGTTGTGGGCGAAGGATGGGTGCTCAAGGCCTTGGACGAAAAATTGCCGTCTCTACAGTCGAACAAGCAAGAAATAATCGAAATTCCGCCGGACAAAGCCTTTGGTCCCAGAGATCCAGAAAAACTAAGAATGATACCGCTTAGAAGGCTTAGAGATAAAGGAATAACTCCTCAACCTGGTATGCGCATCGAATACGAAAAGAAACAAGCCATCATACGAATAGTGGGCGCAGGCCGAGTACAATTGGATTTCAATCCTCCGCTTGCAGGCAAAACCTTAGTATACGAGGTTACAGCCAAGAAAAAACTTGAGACACCAAGCAAGAAAATATCTGCATTAATTCATCGAAGAATACCAATAATTGACGCTGTAAAGTTCAAACTGGACGTTAGCAAAACTGAAGTAGTAGTACATGTTCCTGAAGATGCATTTTACTTAGAAGGCATCCAACTAGCAAAAAGAGGCATAGCCGCAGACATACAACACTTCTTTCCAAACATAACAAAAGTGGAATTCATTGAAACATTCAGAAGCTCCAAACCCGCAGAGCCGCCGAAAGCAACTCCAAAGAAAAAGCGCAGAACAAAAAGAACAAAAAAACCAACAAAACCCAGAACAAAGTAAAATGAGCAGTCATATTACACCGGTTTTCTTGGCAAGCATCTCAGCAGATTTATACGTTAACTTCTTCTTGTCCAAAATAGTATAACGCTCTGATCTGACACTTTTCGCTTTAACTAATGACTTCACCACATCCTCAGGCGCAACTTTGAGTTCTTCGGCAGTTGTAGGAGCACCAATCTTCTTTAACTTGGATTTGATACGTCGCCAATTCAATCCATGCAACGAAGCCATCATTATGGTGCCGACACCTGCCTGCTCTCCATGCATTCCTGGTTTTGACGCTACCAGATCTAATGCGTGACTGAACAGATGCTCTGACCCACTGCTAGGTCTACTGCTACCAGCTATACTCATGGCGACGCCGCAGCTTATGAGCGCCTCTAAGAGCACTCTTAATCCTTCTTCATTTCCAGGTTTTATCGAATCGGCGTTTTTTGCAACAAGCTTGGCACTCATCAGCGCCAAGCTTGCCGCATATTCACCATAGTATTCATTTTTCACCCTGTGTGCAAGATCCCAGTCGCTAACAGCAGTAAATTTGGCGATAACGTCACCACATCCGCTAGCTGTATAACGGTGCGAAGCCCCTACAATCACGTTTGTGTCTGCAACTATCGCCATTGGAGCCTGCGCCATAATAGAAAAAGGCTTTCTCAAACCTTTAATAGAAGCTAAAGGACTGGCAATTCCATCATGAGACGCCGTAGTAGGTATACTCATAAAAGGAATGCCTTGACGGGCAGCACTTAACTTCGCAACATCAATTTTTGTACCGCCTCCAACTCCGAGAACAACTTGAGGTCTTATTTCTTCTATTTTCGCTTTGACCCTATTCACATCTTTCGACGTGGAAGAAGAAACCAGTACATAATCGGCGCTTATTCCCGAATCCTTAAGCAAGTCGATAATCTTGCTGCCTGCAATCTTATACGTGTTGACGCCTGTTACCACGAAAGCAGATTTTGTAAATCCAAGCTTCTTACAAATAGACACCACAAGTCTTAAGGTTCCCTTTCCCACCACGACTTCTCGTGGGAGTTGCATTTGATGAAGTTTCATGGTCAATGAAAGTCACTGTTCGTCGTGTATATTTCAGTCTTCATCCACTATTATATTCACGAAATCTTTTTAAAGAAGTCGGTAAAGTATAAATGCGACTACCTTCCTTTGGAAGAAAATCGCAAAGAGCGTTTTCGATTTTCCAGGAGAACATAGAAATGCATGAAACATTAAATGAACTAATCCTAAAAGGCACTACTACACTAGGCGTTGTCTGCAGTGACGGAGTAATCCTATCCTCTGACACTCGCGTAACAATGGGTAACTTCATAGCACACAAAAAAGGAAAGAAAATATACAAAATCGACGAGCACATCGCCATGACAATATCCGGAAGCGTCGCAGATGCACAACGAGTTGTGGACATACTAAAAGCTAATGCCCATTTGTACAAGATTAATGTTGCAAGGCCTATTCCTATACGCGCTGCTTCTAGGTTGGTTGCCAATCTTCTATTCTCAGCCCGCTACGCACCCTTGCTGGCTCAGGTTCTAATTGGTGGAATTGACGATATGGGCGCTCACGTGTTTTTGCTTGACCCTTTGGGCAGCTTGACAGAAGAAAAATGCGCTGCAACAGGCTCAGGCTCTCCAATAGCCTATGGAGTTCTCGAAGACAAGTATCAAGAGGGAATTTCCACTAGCGAGTTGCTACCAATTGTAATGCATGCAGTTAAAGCGGCCATGAAGCGAGACGTAGCAAGCGGCGACAGCTATGACATGATAATCATCAGCAAAGAAGGCTATCGTGAATTAGGCGACGAAGAGAAAGAGCGGATAGCAGCGACGATGTTAAAACGAGGAGAAAGGCGTGACAGCAGCCGACAAAGGTAAACTAGAAATAAGCCAAACCGTTTTGGAACACATACCCAAAAAAGCAGAAGTCACTAGGATAGAATTTGAAGGTCCCGCATTAGCTGTCTACACCAAAAGGCCAGAAATTCTGTTTGAGCAAAGCTCTATTATCGCAGAAATAGTTGGTTTGATTCGCAAAAGAATAGTGGTGCGTTCAGACCCCTCTGTGCGGCTGCCCGAAAAAGAAACGACCGAAAAAGTGAAAAGGACGGTTCCCAAAGAGGCTGAAATCACAAACATAAACTTTGACCCTAGCCTAGGCGAAGTCATAATCGACGCCAAAAAGCCCGGTTTGGTTATAGGAAAGAATGGCACAATATTGCAGGAAATTGTGAAGGAAACCCGATGGCGCCCTAGAATTTTGCGGAGTTCTCCAATACCTTCAAAAATCATTACCCACATGCGCCACTATCTTCACTCAGAAAGCAAAGAACGTGAACGGATACTACGCACTGTAGGCGAGAGAATCTTTCGACCCATGATTTCGGAGGTGGGTGATGTAAGAATTTCTGCCCTGGGCGGTTTTCGAGAAGTAGGGCGTTCTTCTATTTTTCTGCAGACAAGGGAAAGCCAAGTGCTAATGGACTGTGGAATCAACCCTGGATCGTTAAATCCTCTCGATGCTTTTCCACGGTTTGACATGCAACAATTTGACGTTGGCACTCTTGACGCAGTAATAATAAGCCACGCACACCTAGATCACTGTGGTTTTCTCCCTTTCCTATTCAAATACGGTTATGACGGACCTGTTTACTGCTCTGCTCCCACATCGAACCTTATGACGCTACTTCAACTGGACTATTTGGACGTTGCAAATAAACAAGGCTTCATAGCGCCTTACGATCAGAAAGACGTTCGCGAATGTGTTCTCCACACTCTGCCATTGCGCTATGGTGCGGTGACAGACATTTCTCCTGACATTCGCTTGACGCTGCATAACGCAGGCCATATTTTGGGTTCCTCCGTTGTCCACTTGCATATTGGCGAAGGTTTGCATAACCTTGTGTACACAGGCGACTACAAATATGGAAAAACAACTCTTTTAGAAGCCGCCACCGCAGAGTTTCCCAGAGTGGAAACAATAATCACTGAAAGTACGTACGGCGGGCCTCAAGACATAATGCCCTCAAGAATCGCCGCCGAGGAAAAGCTCACTGGAATAATTAACGCGACACTAGACCGCGGCGGAAAAGTTGTAATCCCTGTGCCGGCTGTTGGCAGAGCTCAAGAAATTATGCTGATTATTGATGGTTACATGAAGAGAGGGCTAATGAAGGAGGCACCGATGTTCATTGAAGGAATGATTTCTGAGGCTACTGCAATTCACACCGCTTATCCAGAATATTTGGCGAGGGAAGTCAAAAACAGCATTTTACATGATGGTGTAAATCCGTTCCAATCTGACTATTTCACCATGGTAGAGCACCCCAGTGCCAGAGAAGAAATAGTTCACGGAGAACCAAGCATCGTTATGGCAACTTCGGGCATGCTTGAAGGTGGGCCTGTGATTGATTACTTCAAGCAATTAGCATCTGACGAACTTAACACAATAATATTCGTTAGCTACCAGATTGAAGGCACTTTAGGACGTAGAGTGCAAAAGGGTATGAGAGAAACTCCCATTATGAATGGCAACGGAAAAATCGAAGTCATAAAAATCAAACTACAAGTCGAATCTATTGAAGGTTTTTCAGGGCATTCAGATAGAAGACAGATTATCAACTACGTTCGCCGCGTGACGCCGAGACCTGAAAAGGTGCTGGTTTGCCACGGTGAAAAAGCAAAATGTATAGGCACTGCGAACTTTTTCAGAAGAAAGTTCAAAATCGATTCGGTGGCACCCGAGATTTTGGAGACAGTTAGGCTGCGGTAGGCACTTGTTCCTGAGGTTCCACGGTTTTTTCTCGCCATATTCGCACTCCAGAAGGAGTGACGACAATCCTTTCCTCCCCCAAACGGGCAATGTCTCCGTCTACAGTCTTCACAAACTCACATAGTTCATTAACAGCTTTCTTAATATCCTTAATACTTTTGTCTGCTAATGGACTGGCTTTAATTATGAGAACGTTACCTGACTTCACTTCGTTCTTTATAACGTCCAAGTCGGAGAGGCTTCTAAGAGGCATGGCTTTCAAATATATTTTGGGAACCTGATCTTCTGCCTCTTCGGAAGTTTCGGATTTTTTGCCACGCCGTCGCACGATTTTTCCGAAGGATTTTCCCAGGCTTGACAAAATAGCGCTTCTCCTACACTATCTTATAACTGTCTAACTTTTAACATTTTTTCATTCAAACTTTTTCTTGGCGCTTAATCTGTTGTTTAGCTCTGGTTTTATAATACTTATGTCTTTGAAATCGATATTCTCAATTAATCTCTGCGTAAGCCTCACTCGTGCAGCTGAAGCGAAAAACGTTGAAAACATAACCTGATGGTTCGAAATCGAGAAACGGATTAGGGGTTCACCTCTATTTCTGTTGATTCCTTAACTGTGTCAAAGACCATGCATGTCAAGGTTTTTTCCACTCCTTCTACAAATCGTAGCTTGTCGATGACAAATTTTCCAACGGCGTCGACGTCTTTGGTTTTGATTTTTATCAAAATATCCCAGTCGCCGGTGATGATGTGTACTTCTTGCACTTCTGGAAATCGGGAAATTTGTCTTGCGAGGTCTCGTTGTGAGAGAGGTGCATCCGTTTTGGGGTTTCGGTAAACAAAAGAAGCAAGAATGAAGGCGGTAGCTCCTTTGTCGAGCATTTTTGCGTCTAAGATAGCCTTGTAATCTTTGATTAGCCCTAGTTTTTCCATGCGTTTAATCTTGGTAAACACTGTAGTTATGGGGGAGTTTATTTTGTTAGAGATTTCTCTGCTGGAAAGCTTACAGTTTTCCTGCAAGAGCTTTAATATCTTAACGTCTTTTTTATCTAGTTTTGGCTGCATAACGTAATAATTACGAAATGGAGGGATTTAAACTTAGCTTTTTCGAATTTTTTATCTAATTTTCCGAATAATGTTTATACGAGTCTTCGCGTAAGATGTAGTTTGCTGGTGAAACAGTGTGAGGGCTTGCGAAAACCGACGCTAAACTTCTATATTCTCTAAGGCGCCGCTACAAAGTTTTGAGGCAGCCGCATATGAAAAACATACTTAAAATCCAAGACGAAATCCTCTCAGCCATAAGAGATTTTTTAAGAAGTGCAGGCTTTATCGAAATTCTACCACCCATCATTGGACCCGTTACAGATCCGGGAATTAGAGGAGCCAAACAAGTTTCTATTGATTATTACGGCGCTTCATTTAAAGTTATGAGCAGTATGATTCTTTACAAGCAAATGGCGATCAGCAGTTTAGGAAAGATTTTCGCTGTTTCTCCGAACCTTCGGTTAGAGCCTATCGCTTCCATTGCTACGGGAAGGCACTTAGCGGAGTTTCGCCAAGTAGACGTTGAGCAAGCCGATGCTTCCTATTACGACGCTATGAAAATCGCCGAAAGACTTGTCCAATATGTTTGCCAGCAAGTTCTAAAACAATGTTCTGGACAAATAGAAATGCTGGAGAGAAGACTGAAAGCGCCAACTTTGCCTTTGCAAAAAATAACCTACGAAGAAGCTCTCGACCTCCTCGCAGGAGAAGGTTTCAAAATAGAATATGGTCTGGAAATACCGTGGAACGAAGAAAAAGTCCTTTCTGAAATGTTTCAAGAACCTTTTTTCATTACTGATTATCCCATTACATCCAGAGGTTTCTACGATCGAGAAGATCCACAACGTCGCGGTATCTTAAAAGATTTTGACATGCTTTACCCCGAGGGTTATGGGGAGGCAATCTCCGGAGGAGAAAGAGAACACACGTTTAAAGGAGTGATGAAACGGATGCAGATGAACGGCGAAGATCCTACTGTTTATCAATGGTATTTTGACATGCTGAAAGACGGTATACCCCCATCGGCGGGTTTCGGAATCGGCGTGGAACGATTAACTCGATGGATTTGCGGTTTAAAGGCGGTCTGGGAAGCAGTGCCCTTTCCAAAAGTTCCCGGAGTAGCTTCTCCTTAACCCATATCTTCACATTCACACAGAGAGGCCTTCCAACCTTTTCTCCTTCTTATCGAGTGTTCGACCTAGAGACAGTTCGGCTAGTCCGCCTGACTCTGTAGAACACTTTCTTAGCCCTCCAGCAACACAGCTTTAGAATAACCTTTCGAGTTTAGAAAAAGCCAAAAAAACCGCTAGGCGCCTCAAAAACCTCAGCACACATAGACAATCTTTAAAACCTATCAGCCTTAAAATAAACCTCAACACAGAGGTGAAACCAAACATGGTAAAAGTAAATGACGTCGAGGTCCCAGAAGGACTATACTATTCGAAAGACTACGAATGGGTGAAAATTGAAGGAAACAAGGCCCGCATAGGCATAACTGACCATGCCCAAAAACAACTGCGCGAAATCGTCTACGTAGAGCTTCCAGCGGAAGGCGACACCATAACACAGAACGAAGCCTACGGCACAGTAGAGTCTGTAAAAGCCGTATCCGACTTGATAGCCCCCTTAACCGGCACAATCGAACAAGTAAACACCGAAGTGCAAAGCCGCCCCGAACTTCTAAACGAAGACCCCTACAACAAAGGCTGGCTCCTTGTAATAACTCCCAACAACATGGACCAACTCAAAAGCATAATGAACCACCAACAAGCAGTAGAATGGCACAAAAGCCTCTCCAAAGAAGGCTAAACAATGGCCAAAAGAATAGTTGTCATCGGTGCCCACGCCGCCGGCGTCGATGCAGCCTCGGCAGCCCGAAAAACCGACCGCACCGCCGAAATAACCCTAATAACCAACGAAAAACACACCGGCTATTCCCGATGCGGATTGCCTTTCGTCATAGGCGGTCACATATCCCAATTCAGTGACCTCATAGTATTTCCTTCCAGCTATTACAAAATGATGAAACTGAATCTTAAAACCGAAACCACGGCTACGAAAATTAATCCCGAAAACAAAACAGTAGACACGGTTGACAAAACAGGAAAAACTGAAACAATACCCTATGACAGTCTAATAGTTACCACTGGAGCCTCGTCGTTCATTCCTCCGATCAAAGGTAAAGACAAGCAAGGCGTCTACTCTCTTCGCACCATAGAAGAAGGCCAGCAAATCGATCAAGCTATTAAAAACGGAGCCAAAAACGGCATCGTCATCGGCGCTGGCCTAATCGGTTTAGAGACAGCCATAGCCCTCAAAGAAAGAGGCTTACACACCACAGTGATAGAGCTTCTACCCCAAGTCCTACCAGCCATGCTAGATCAAGAAATGGCAAAACTTGTCCAAGAAATGCTTGAACAAAAAGGACTAAAAATACTCACAGGAAAAGGCGTCGACGAAATCATTGGAACAGAAAAAGTCACCGCCGTATCAGTCAATGACGAGCAAATTCCAGCCGACATCGTAGTAGTCGCCACGGGCGTTAAAGCCAACACTGAACTCGCCACCAAAGCAGGCATAGCCCTGGGTGAGACACACGCCATCAAAACTAGCCCGAAAATGGAAACTAACATCAAGGACATTTATGCTGCAGGCGACTGCGCCGAGAGCATAAACATTGTAACCAAAAAACCAGCATGCCCACAACTAGGCACGGTAGCGGTGAGACATGGAAAAGTGGCAGGAATAAACGCAGCAGGAGGATACGCATTATTTACCGGTGTTTTAGGCTCCGCGGTATCTCAACTCTTTGACACCCAAATCGGAGTCACAGGCTTGACAGAATTCTTCGCAAAAAAGGAAGGACTGGAAACCGTAACCGGCACAATCACTTCAAAGACAAGAGCAGACTACTACCCAGGCGCCAAATCTATAAAAGTGAAATTGGTCGTAGAAAAAGAATCGCAACGAATCATAGGCGCCCAAATAATCGGTGGAGAAGAAGCCACCCAACGCATAAACGCCCTTTCCTTCGCCATACAAAAACACATGACTATAAGAGAGCTGGCAAAGGTAGACACGGCATATGCACCGCCTTTATGTGAAACATGGGAACCCATGGTTTTAGCGGCAGAAATTGCATTGATGAAACTTCGCTGAAATCACATCCCCCCTTTTCTAAGCTTGTTCAGTAGGAAAATTAATATAAAATCGCAATTAGAGTATTGAGAAAATATGAAACAAAGGTGATTTAAGAATGGCAATAAAAGTAGCTGTAAACGGTTTCGGCAGAATCGGACGCTTACTCTTCAGAGCTGCAGTGGAAAGAAAAGCCAACATAGACTTTGTAGCAGTGAACGATCTTGCTCCACCAGAAACTTTGGCACACCTGCTTAAACACGACTCGGTTCACGGAGCACCACCATTCAAAGTAGAAGTTGAAAAAGACAAAATGATCGTAAACGATAAACCGATAAAAGTTTTGTCAGAAAAAGACCCCAGCAAACTACCTTGGAAAGACCTCGGCGTCTTCTTAGCCGTCGAATCGACCGGTTTATTCACCGAGAGAGACAAAGCTGCACAACACCTGCAAGCAGGTGCCAAAAAAGTACTGATTTCCGCACCAGCCAAAAACCCCGACATAACTATAGTGTTAGGTGTAAACCATGAAAAATACGACCACACAAAACACAAGATTCTTTCAAACGCTTCATGCACCACAAACTGTGTCTCCCCTGTCGCCAAAGTGTTAAACGACAACTTTGACTTAAAGAAAGCACTTATGACCACTGCCCACGCTTACACTAATGACCAAAGAATCCACGATCTAGTCCACAAAGACCCTCGCAGAGCCAGGGCAGCAGCCTTGTCCATCATACCTACCACGACTGGCGCAGCTGCAGCTGCAGGCCTTGTGCTGCCAGCACTAGCAGGAAAAATGAACGGTCTTGCCCTAAGAGTTCCAGTGCCAAACGTTTCGATAGTTGACCTTACGGCCCTACTAGCAAACAAAACAACAGTAGAAGGAGTAAACGCCGCATTCAAAGAAGCTGCAAAAGAATCTCTCAAAGGAATAATGGACTACACTGAAGAACCCCTTGTCTCGATTGATTTCAACCATAACCCGTACTCTGCAGTAATCGACGCAAAATCTACCATGGTAATCGACGGCGATTTGGTGAAGGTGCTTGCTTGGTACGACAACGAGTGGGGCTTCTCCTGCCGCATGGTAGAACTAATCGAACTCATAGGTAAGAAAGCCGGCCTCTAAAACAACCCCCAACATTTCCCAAATGCCTCCAAAGGCATCTTCCTTTTTTTAGTTGGTGAAAAAAAGAATGCCTAAAATCTTAACTATGGACGAATTCGATTTCAAAGATAAAACCACTCTAGTGAGAGTAGATTTTAATTCTCCAATTGACCCACAGACCAAAAAAATTCTCGAAGACATAAGAATCAGAGCACACGGAGAAACAACCATTAAAGAACTTGCTCAAAAAGGCGCAAAAGTAATAGTGCTAGCCCACCAAGGCAGACCTGGCGATCCCGATTTTACTCCTCTGAAACAGCATGCAGAGACATTAGCCAGAATATTAAACAAACCAGTCAAGTACGTTGGCGATCTCTTCGGAGAAAAAGCCAAGAAAGTCATAAAAAACCTGAAAACTGGCGAAATCCTAGTTCTGGAAAACGTTAGAACCTACTCACAAGAGCAGACGAAGGGAACTCCTGAAGAACATGCTAGAACAGAGTTTGTCAAAACGCTGTCGCCTTTAGCCGATGTGTTCGTTAACGATGCTTTCGCCGCGGCACACCGTGCCCATGTCTCAATCGTAGGTTTCACGCCAGTATTGCCTAGCGTTGCTGGGCGCATAATGGAAAGGGAACTCGTTGCCTTGAGCAAAGCCTTCGAGTCTCCTGAAAAGCCTTGCGTATTCATCTTGGGAGGCGCCAAAGCAGACGACGCATTACGTATCTCCGAATACGTGTTAGATAACAACATTGCAGATCACGTTCTTACAGGTGGAGTCGCAGGTCACCTGTTCTTGGTCGCAAGAGGCGTCGACCTTGGAAAACCGAACATGGAGTTTCTGAAAAAGAAAGAGTTAATGGACTTCGTTTCAGGCATAAAAGAATTGATAGGGAAATATCCCGAACAGATAAAAACGCCGCAGGACTTGGCGGTAAATGTGAATGGCAAACGCAAAGAAATGACCCTTAAAGAACTTCCCGTTGCCTATCCAATCTACGACATCGGAACAAAAACCATCCAGGGCTACAAAGAAATCGTAGCCCAAGCCAAATCCATCGTCATCAGCGGTCCCTTGGGCGTGTTCGAAGAAGAAGAATTCATAAAAGGCACTAAAGAGATTTTGCAAGCAATAGCAAGGTCAAAGGCCTTTTCCCTCGTCGGAGGAGGGCATACCGTAGCAGCGATTGAAAAGTGGGATCTTAAAAAGAAAATGGGCTACGTAAGCACCGCCGGCGGAGCGTTAATAGAGTTTCTGATGGGCGAAAAACTACCTGGAGTGGCGGCGTTAGAAGCATCAGCTAGACGCCAGACTTAGTTTCTCCCATTTTTTATTGTACAATTTGAGGAATGGCTGCGGCAATACCATTTATCACGAATTGCACGGCGATAGATAGCACGATTATGGCCATCAACTGGTTAACCACTCGCAACCCTTCGTCGGATATAAACTGAGAGATTTTTGAAGAATATCTCATACTTAAATACGCCACAGATATCCCAACCGCAATCCCGACGAATACAAAGAAGGTATACAGTAACGTTTCAGCTTGAGAGACAAGAAGTATCACAATGGTGATCGAGCCGGGCCCCGACGTAAGCGGAAAAGCCAATGGAACAATAGCGATGTTCTTCAACTCTGCTTGCGAATATTCTCCTCTCCTAGTATGTAACATTCGAAGGGCGACAGAGGCTAGTAATATGCCGCCTGCGATTTGAAACGCCGCTATAGTTATGTTGAAAATTGAAAAAAGCAACTGTCCTGTTATGGCGAAGAAGACTAGCACTCCGAAAGCAACACTCATGGATCGTTTGACGATTTGGCGTCGTTCGCTTTCAGTCAAGTCTCTTGTGAGAGTTATGTAAACTGCAATCGTGCTAGTAGGTTGTACCACTGCCGTAATGGAAGTTATCGCTAGAATGACGAATTCCAATTCACTAATCATAGTCAGTAACCCTCTAGTGTGCAGTGTTTTTCAAGGTACTCTTCAAATTTGTCTCCTAAGTTTTGTTTTAATAGTTTCATTCGTGCGTCGAGGTATTCGTCTCGCAGTATGTCAAAGTGGAAACCGTTCCATTTTCGTCCATTGACAAAGGTGACCTGCCTTGCCACGCCGACTTTTCTGAAACCGCACGCTTCGAGAGTCTTATGGGCACGGTGGTTATATTCTACGCTCCATGTTTCGCAGCGTTCCATGTTCAAATGATTGAAAACCATTTCTAGCAAGGCTACAGTGATTTGTTTACCTAATCCTTTCCCCCAAAACTCCTTCTTGCCTATGTACGTTCCAATGTCTGCAGTCCTTACGTTTCCCCAGTCCCCTCGGCGTAGTCGTGCAATTCCTATAGCTTCTCTTGAATCAACCAGTTCAACGATGAAGTGAAGTTCCTTCTCGTCTTTCATCCACTCTTCATATCGCTTTTCCAACTGCGCCATAGATAAGAAGTTTAGCGGTTTGCTTCTCGAATACATGATGAGTTCAAAGTCGTTTTCCCATTCATGCAGCAGCTTCAAATCTTCTTTTTCTACTGGTCTGAACCGGAGTTTTCCCAACTCAAACATAATCGTTCACACAGCGAGTCCACAATGTTTTATACAATGTTGCTTTTATCTTAATCGAAACCCATAGGAGGATCCTCGCTGAAGATAGCATTCAGATCGAAAAAATGTTCAACTTAACCTCTTCCACTCCTCTGCGAGACTTCAACTTTTTTACTAAATTCTTTATCTTTTCAGCTTCTCCTTTTACAGCGATTGTTTCCAGACATTTGTTTTGGCTTAAGTGGACATGCATCGAAGCACAAATTATGGATTCGAAACTGTGCTGAGTATCAGTTAGATCTGACTCTAACTCTCTTATTTCATGATTGTAAATCATAGTTATCGATCCTACTTTTGTTCCTTTTATGTCTGCAAGCCATTTCTGCTCATTAACAAAAGTGCGCACGGTATCATGTATCGCTTTGGATCTGCTTCTATAGCCCATATCTTCGATGATCTTGTCAAAGTCCGAAAGTAGCTCGGAGGGAAAGGTCACGCCTACGCGGACAATTCGTTCCATATCATCCACGCTCAATAAGAAATAAAATAATTATGTTGTTTTCTTAATACTGTTTTGCTTTATTAAAACCGTTAAATGCTTTGTCAAGTCCTCAAATGCGCGATTTCAAGTTTTCTTCAGGCTCCAAGCTTTTTGTGGAGATTTCATCAATAGTTCATCATCCAACCTTTACCTTTGCGTTTAGATACTTTCTCAACTTGATTTTTAAAGCAGTCTTATCCCTGTTCCCTTGGGTTTTAACCTTGACTACCGGTTTCCCATCGCTTCCATAGGTAACAAGCATAGAGTATCCAGAACTGGAAGCTGATGGAAAGCTGTGGCAAACAGCAAGTCATCTCTTGAAAAGCCAGAAATGTGGAAATCTCGTTTATGCCTCAAAGTCACTCTATTCTCTCTCCAAAAGGGAAAAATGGTGCAATTAAAATGTTCGGCCTTGGTAGCGGGGGGTCGATTTGAACGACCGATCTCTGGGTCTCTCAGAGCGAGATCTTATGAGCCCAGCGGGTTAAACCTGGCTACCCCACCCCGCTTCTTGACATCAAGTCTGATGCTGTTGCATGCTTTAAATCTTTTGAGGTTATAAACTTGCGGAAAGAATTATAACATCGACTAACGTGTTTCTAGCCGTGTATAAAATTGGAGAGGTCTTATATCCGTCAACTCTTTCATCTCCCGCTGGATAACCCTGTGTTTGTAGAAGGTCTTCCCGGATTCGGAAATGTGGGCAGAATTGTGGCGCGATCGTTGGTTCAATTTTGTGAGGCAAAATTGTTTGCAGAATATTACTCGCCGTTTTTTCCTGACTATGTTTTTGTAACTAAGGAAGGCATCTGCAGCCCCCCACATTACAGGTTTTATACGCCGAGTTCTGGAGAAAAGTTGAACGCCGTAATTTTGACCGGTAACATGCAACCTCCACTAGAAAATGTCGTAGCCCATTATGAAATTTGCGAAGAAATTATAGACTACGCTCAAAAGTTAGGGTGCAATTTCGTAATAACTGTGGGCGGTGTACCTATTTCAACTGAGAAGAAAGACATCTATGTGGCAGCTACCTCAAACCAGTTAGCGGCGGAAACTATGGACAAGGGAGGCGTAATATACGGGAAAGGTCGAATAATGGGCGCCACGGGGCTGCTGCTGGGTCTAGCTAAAGAACGTGGCCTTGACGGAGTTTGTCTTTTGGGTGCGACCAGCGGACTACGGTCAGACAAGGATGCAGGATTTGCAGCATTCCAGTTTCTGTTAAAGATTTTGGGAAAAGAAATTAAGCCAAATCAGAAAAACAAATGAGGGAAAAGTTAATAGTGGAGTTTCAAAAGTATGTTCAAAGCGTCGAGGTTAGACGTTTATGAAAGCTGCTGAGAAGTTCGGAAAAAAGGGAGTCAAACAAATGCTATATGCTGTTCTCGCTGCACTTTTCTGCTTCGTGGGACCGACATATTTTGCAGCCATAATTGACCGATTCATTCCTCAAGGATATGCCATGGCTTTAGGTGTTGTTTCCTTCGTAATCGGAATAGCTCTTATCTTAAAACTAGTTAAAGAATAAATTAAAATAGGCTAACCTCTAAACAATAAATCAACAAATTGAGGGAATAAAAGCATGTCTTGTTGTGGATCAAGCAAGAAGAAAACAACTAAGAAAGAAAAGAAGAAGAAATAAGAGCTCACGACCTCCGCAAAAACCACCTCACTTTTTTCTTATTCTCTATGCTCTTATTTGGTTTCCGTTTGTGAACTGGAATCAAAGGATCTCAGGAGAAGAATTGTTAGATTTCTTGAAGAATTTTCAGCAGTTCCAAAGCCAACTTCTTGCCTTTTTCGGTGGCGTGGTATTGCCTCTTAAGTGGGTCAATAGGCGTAGCTTCAGCGAAGCCTAACTGAGTGATTTCTATCATGCGCGCTCTATATGTGCCATCGCTAAGAGTTAGGTTGTGTTTGTTCATGTAGGTTTTGGCTTTTTTCCATTTTCCTTTGTCCAATACCAAAAGGAACAGGCAGTCAATTGCGTGGTCTTTTTCCAGCATGGACTTAACTGCTGCTATTTCCGGATTAGTGAGGACCTTTGTTATCTGTTTTTCTAGATCCTTCTCCTTTTCTTTTTCTCCCATCGTAATATCGCCTACTAATGTTTGTTACTTGTTTATGTTTTGGTGCTTAAAAGATTTAACTTATATTACGATTGGTGACATGTATCTATAGACGTCTCCCTCTAGATACCCGAATTTTCTCATTTTCGTCTCCTAAACATCATCGTTTCTTCGCTTTTTGTTCAGATATATCCGACGCAAAATTCCAACGGTTTACATGTTTATTCAGTATTCTTAGCAGCTTTGACGTGAAATGCGTTGAAATAACATGGCCGGACCAAAAATCACTGCAACTTAAGGAAGAAACAATTCCGAGAATCAGCGGAGTTTTGAACCCAACTCTGGATCAAATGTCTAATTTACGTTTTTTAGTTTTCGAGAACTCAAGTTACATGAACGGATAAGAGTTAGCAATCATTCTGTAAATGCAGAAAAAGGAAAACCGAGGTATCAAAAGCGATAGGATAGACTAAATTGTGAGGGAGTAGTTTACTAAAACAGTTGAAGGTGAATGGCAAAGGCTAAAAAAGACGCTTATCGCCCAGCACAGTAGAGAAACAAATTGTCAGACAGAACACCCGAAAAATGGGAAATATGGATGGACATTCTAATTTTGAAAGCATGTACTCAGCCGTCTATAGTTGGGGCAAGCGAACACTTTCTACTCGCCGCAAGAAGAATTCTAGTTCGAACTATGTAGAAAAAGGGAAGCCGATCAAAGACACTTGACAAGGAAACCACGGTATAAGCGCACAACAATGTTGGAATTAGTGAAGGATGTGCAGGTTAGGTATGTGTTCACTTGATTGTTGACAAAATGAAACTTTTCAAACAGACTTCGATAAATATAAATATAAATATGTTTTTAAGGAACTTATGCAGATGACTGTTTGGTGATTGCTTGTTATACTTACTGTTTGGTTTGTTTGTCCTCATAATAATAATTTTATCTCTTTTGTCGTCTTCAATAAGAGTTGTGCGAGAATATGAAAGAGCTGTCATATTCCGCTTTGGACGACTCGTCGGGGCTAAAGGTCCTGGGCTCTTTTTCATTATACCCGGCATCGATAGGACGCGTATTGTGGATTTGAGAACCGTAACATATGATGCACGGGCGATCAAGATAATTACAAGGGATAACATACGATGCGATGTAGATTCATTTGTGTATTATCGCGTAGTAGATCCAATAAAGGCAGTATGCGAAGTAGAGAATTACATAATTGCCACTCAGAACTTGTCAAAGACTGTTTTGCGAGACGTTTTGGGGCACGCAGAGCTCGACGACCTGTTGATAAAGACAGGCGAGTTTGCCAAGGAAATCCAAGAAGAGATAGATGAAATAACCGATCCGTGGGGAATAAAAGTTTCAGCAGTTGCCGTTAGCGACATTATCCTTCCATCTGACATGCAGAGGGCAATTGCAAAACAGGCAGAGGCTGAAAGAGAGAAGAGAGCCAGAATAATTGTTGCTGAAGGAGAATATATAGCCTCTGAAAAAATGGCTCAGGCGGCAGATGTCTACGGGAAAAGCCCAATTACGTTGAAGTTGCGTGAACTACAAACGCTGACAGACATTGCGCGGGAGAAAAATCTAGTGGTAGTCACAACAACATCAGATCAGCGTGAACTTGGCAAAATAGTGGCTTTAAGCCGCGCAACTCGAGAACGCGAAGAAGCAAAAAAGAAATGATCTGCATGCAACTTGCCAAAGCATGTGGACGGTTGTTGGGAGAGAAAAGGTGCTTTTCAAACGTCGCGTCGTTCTTGCCAATCATTTTCGCTGTTTGTCTGGCTTTGCCAAGTGTTTCTTTCTCTGCTGATTCGAACCGTGGAGTTGTCACGGTAATCACCCTTGACGGTGTAATCAACGTTGCTGCCTTTGATTTGGTTAAAGAAGGATTTGGTGATGCCCAAAGAAAAGGGGCAAACGTTATCGTTCTTCTTCTAGATACTCCGGGTGGGCTGTGGGACGCGACACGTGATATCATCAAACTTGTTGAGCAATCCTCTATTCCAGTGGTTGCCTTTGTATACCCTAGGGGAGCTACTGCTTGGTCTGCCGGCACCTTCATCTTGCTTTCTTCGCATGTAGCTGCTATGGCATCGCACTCCATTATCGGATCTTGTCAGCCAAGGGAATATCCGTCAGGAGAGTTGATTGACGAGGAAAAGCTTGTTAATGCGTTTAAGGGTTACTTAGTGGAAAAAGCGCGATGGCACGGCAGAAATGAAACTGTTGCTGAAGAGTTCGTGACCAAAAATCGCAATTTAGGCGCAGAGGATGCCAGAGATTTGGAGGTCATAGAGGTGGTAGCATCTACTATTGAAGATTTGTTAAATGAGGTTGATGGCATGAGAGTTGAAGTCCATGGAATAGGATATGTTGAAATTCAAACAGCAAACGCGGAGGCATACCATTACGGTCCAAGTGTACGTGTGCAGTTTTTGCGTATTATTTCAGATCCTATGATTGCATATCTCTTGTTCAGTTTGGGGGTTTTCGGCGTCATTTTTGGCTTTTTCACTGCGGGGTACGAGGGAGAAATCCTCGGCGGCGTGCTTTTGATTTTGGGTTTAATTGGTTTGGGTTTTCATGTTGACTTGCTGTCCATTGTTCTTATTGCTGTGGGCGGGTTTCTAGTGTTTGTGGAGATGCGGGATCCGGGGCTTCAGTTTTTTGGTCCAATCGGGATAGTTTGTTTGGGGGCAGGAACTTTGCTCTTGCTTCGTTTTGATCCTGCACGCTGGTCGATTTCTTATGAATGGTACCAACTCTTCACGCTTATGGTTGTAGGTTTAACGGCATTCTTAACGGTTCTCTCGTTTTTTGTTCTCTACAAGATAATCAAGGCAAAGAAAAAGCAGCCTACCGTGCTTACAATTGTCGGAGGCGTTGGCAAAACAGTAGATGAAATTGGCCCAGAAAAAGTGGGGTTCATCAGGTTTCACGGAGAATATTGGAAAGCACGTTCAAACTCGACAATCAAGCCTAACCATCAGGTTAAGATCTTGGCGAAAGAAGGCCCAGTACTGATTGTGGAGCCTTTGGAGATTGAATAGTTTTCGCGTTTAGAAACTTGGCATCTACAGGTAGGCTTCGGTTACATATTGGCGCATCATTCTGTGGCTGTTGAAGTAGTAGGCAATTTTTCCCATCGAGTTTTTCATCATTTTTATCCATTCGTCTCTTTTTTGGTAGAACAAAGGAATGATTATGTATTCTAGCTTGTTATATAAATCGTCTAGTTCCCTAATGCGGCTCTCTTCCATTGACAAATGCTCGTCTGGGTAGGGTCCTATAGCCCAACCTGTGACATCTTCGATCCAACCTTCGATCCACCAGCCGTCCAAGACGCTGAAGTTTATCACCCCATTGTGAGCCGCCTTCATTCCACTTGTGCCCGAGGCTTCCATAGGTCGCAGAGGCGTGTTTAGCCAAACATCTACTCCTGAAACCAGTTTGGCTGCAAGATCGATGTCGTAATTTTCTAAGTAAACAATCTTGATCTCGTCTTTTAGTTTTTCAGCGTAATTAATGATCTCTTTGATTAGATTCTTACCTGATTCATCTCTAGGATGAGCTTTTCCAGCAAAAATCATTTGGATGGCGCCTTTTCGATTTACCTTTTTTAGTTTCTCCATGTCTGAAAACAGCAAGTTAGCTCTTTTATATTGGGTGGATCTTCTGGCAAATCCTAGAGTCAACGCGTCATAATTCATGTTGATGTTGACTGCTTTGTTAACGTGGTCAATCAAAACTTTCTTTGCTTCTTCATGGGCTTGCCAAACCTCTCCACCTGGAATGCTGTCCACTCTTACGAGAAGATCAGGATCGTTCGCCCAACCGGGAATATGCTTATCGTAAATTTTCTTGAAGCTTTCACATGTCCATGTATAGGAATGAATACCGTTTGTTATTGCGTGTATCTCGTAACCTGGAAACATTTCTTTAGAAACGTCGCGGTGTTTTTTGGCTACTCCGTTAATGTAATTGCTCAAGTTTAAGGCAAGGCGGGTCATGTTTAATTTGTCGTGACCGCCGAATCTTCTCAACAGTTCCAAGTCAGCTGTTTCGCCCATCAATTCCTTAACAATATCGTAGGAAAATTTGTCGTGGCCTGCTTCAACCGAGGTGTGAGTCGTGAAGATACATGATTCGCGAACTTTATCAACATCCACCATCCCATATTTATGCAACAGTTCTAAAGCAAGAAGACCAGAGTGCCCTTCGTTCATGTGGTATTTTCCAGTTTTGAAACCTAAAACGTCAAGAGTTCTTACGCCACCAATTCCAAGAACTATCTCCTGTTTTAACCGGTATCTCTCATCTCCACCGTAAAGAAAGGAGGTGATTTCTCTGTCTTCTGGAGTGTTTCCCTCCACGTCTGTATCAAGAAATAACACTGGGATTACTCCGCCTGTTATGCTCTGCACCTCGTAAAGCCAAGTTTTGATTTTCACTTTCCTGTTTTGAATCTGGACCTTCGTTTCTGAAGGTAGTAGTTTCGTGAATTCGGCGGGATCCCACTCTTGTGGATGTTCAATTTGTCTTCCTTCGGCGGTTATCTCCTGCCTGAAATATCCCTTTTTACTGACTAGCGTAACAGCTACTAGTGGAAGTTTCAAATCTGCGCTTGATCTTATTGTATCGCCGGCTAAGACTCCTAAGCCTCCGGAATAGGTGGGAATTTCCTTCTTTAACCCTATTTCCATTGAGAAATAAGCGATTTTTTGTCCTCTTAACCTTCCATGAAGGTCGTCCATTTGATTTTACCATTCCACAACTAGTTTATTTACGAAGTTGGTGATCACTATAGTGATAGAATCTCGGCCCAACGATATAAGTCCATGTTCAAGTCTTTTCTTTTCTTCCAAGCATGGTCCAAACCAACAGACACTATTTTTTGTCCTTTAATTCCCACCATGTTCTTCTCTGCATCTTTAAGAAGCAACTCCACGGCGTGAGTTCCGAATTGGTTGCCCAAAACTCTACTTTGAGCGGTTGGAGGGCCTCCTCGTTGTGCATGTCCTATAACAGTCAAGCGTACATCATATCCAGTTTCTTTCCTGATCTGTTTTACTATTGTGGCAGAGTCTCCTGCTCCTTCAGCCATGACTATGATTTCGGATGTTTTGCCTTTTTGTCGACCCTGTTTTAGCTTTCTACAAATTTTTTGTATATTATATCCAATTTCTGGGACAAGAATGAACTCTGCTCCTTCTGCGAAACCTACTTCTAAAGCAAGGAAACCTCGTTTTCGCCCCATTACTTCCACAACGAATACTCTTTCATGGGACGTTGCGGTATCTCGTATTCTGTCAATGGTGAAGAGGGCTGTGTTGACTGCTGTGTCGAAGCCGATTGTGGTGTCCGTTTCAGCTACATCGTTGTCGATTGTGGCGGGTACACCTATTATTGGTGTTCCGCCAGTTTCGTGTATTTCGCTTGCAGCCCTGAAAGATCCGTCTCCTCCTATTACTACTAGTCCGTCGATTCTGTTAGCCCTCAACACATCTGTGGCTTTTTGGATGCCTTGGCTAGTTTTTATTTCTTCACATCTAGCGGTTTTAAGTATGGTTCCGCCTTGGTTTATTATTCCGCTTACTGAACGGGGACCTAACAGCCTAATTTTTCCTTTGATAAGTCCTGAGTATCCTCTTTCAATTCCTACGACTTCCAGCTTGTGGAATATGGCAGTTCGAACCACCGAGCGTATGGCGGTGTTCATTCCTGGAGCGTCTCCGCCGGCAGTAACGACGCCTATTTTGCGCATGTTATAGACACCTTTGCATAGTGTTTTTCTACACTTCCAAAATTTTTCTTATTATTTTGTGGGTTTCGATGGGCGGCGGCGTTGTGTTCACTAGGTAAGTTTCAAGGCGGCTGAAGAACTCTTGAAAGAATTTTTCCCTCAAAAAATCTTTACGAGGGTCTTTCACCAGCAGATGAGGGTTGCAGAAGCTTACCGTTTTCATATACTCAACTGCCTCTTTAGGTGTTAGTTTTTTGACTATTGTATCATCTTCTGGGTCACGTTTTAACACTATGGCGGTTCTCAAAGTGGTCAGGGGCAATATTTTTCCCTTTCCTACTATCCACCTAACATTTACAACTGCTCTACCCCTAGCATCAAACTCGGCCTTATCAACAAGTTTCTGGTATTCACCCCAAGTTTCGGCTATGTCCGCTTGAATGTAAAAGTTCTTTTCAGAGCTGAAAGCAACATCTTGATCACCCATCAAACGCACAAAAAACCAATCGTCAGAAACTACCCGAACACCGTGAAGTCTGAGAAGACCGTAGGTATGTGTTGTTTTGCCTGTTCCCGAAGGTGCTATCAAGCAAACGCCTTGTCCCGACATGTCAACGCAGGCGCCGTGAACCGAGTCTATGCCGTGACTGTCCTCTAGAATATCGCTAGCAATGCTTAAAGCTATGGACTTTGTCCAACCATAATAGTCCACATTGATCAGAAAGGCTGTTTTCGAAAGTTGGTCATAAAATATCTGCTGCTGTTCTCCCCCACTCTCTTGTGTTACAATCATTCTCCCATGAGAGCGGGTATGTGCAGACATATGGTAGAAGTTTTCTCCCCACCGTTCCTTCACATATTTTGTGTCAGTCAATAGCTTAACGCAACACCCGTATATATCCGCCTTCTCTTCGTAAAGGAACCTGTCTTCATATTTCTTCATCAGCTTGGTCTTGTCATTTATGGAAATAAGTTTGACTTCATATTTCGACAGTGTCTTCACCTTGTGCGCTTGAAGTGTACGAGGTATAGTTATCTAAAAGACTTAAAAGTGCTTTTGAATACGAACTGAGAAGAAGAATGCACATGTTAGAAGACGAAATCGTTACTAAACTACGCCACGCTTTGGGGAGCGGTGCATTTTAGAATCATCTATTCCAAGAACTCGGCAAGTTTTTGCAGAAGTTAATAGAGACTGTTTCAAAGACGCTTTTCTATTTTTGAAAAGCGAAGGTTTTGCCCACTTGTCTACGATAACAGGTCTCGAAGTAAACAACGACGCCATCGAACTTTTATATCATTTAAACGACAAAGGAATAATGCTGGCTATTCACGTAAAGCTGCCGTTGGATGAGATTTCCATCCATACAATAACTGGTGTTATCACAGGAGCACCTACTTTATGAACGCGAAGTTTAATCATTTGCTTAAACATTCCGAAAAAGCGTTTGGCTCAAAGTTGAGAACCTTTAAATGTGAATCAATATCGCACTAGGCGAATCAACCGGAAAACCTAGTCAAATTGAGGGGCACATTGACCATTCAGTAAAACCGTTGATGGATAAGACAACGCATCAATAGATGTATGCTCGGACTCATTGCAAGAGTTCGGGGCTATCACTTTTAGGCATGATTATGTAATTGAACAAAAGGCATATTTCTCAGGTACTCTGAGTTAAAAGTAGAGATGCTCTGAAACAGGTCTTGGAGAGGTGGCTATGCCCAGAAAAAACATTAGGCAGGAGGTTGAACGGAAAGGCGTTGTTTCGTTTTTGGCAGGGATCACCATTCTTCTAACTTTTCTTCTGGTTGATTTTGTTGCTAACTTGGTTGAATATGGCATCATTCTAGCCTCTTTAGGGGCTACTGCTTTTTTGGTGTTTGTCTATCCGGGGCATAAGACTTCGCGGCTTGAAAATGTCGTTGGAGGATATGTCCTTTCGTGTTTAAGTGGAGGTTTAGCTCAGCTTCTTTTGTCTAAGTTCTTGCCGTTGGCTGCTGCTTTATCGGTTGGTCTAAGCGTTTTTCTTATGTTAATTTTCAAGTTTGAGCACCCTCCTGCCTCTGGAATAGCTTTATCCTTCGCCCTCTATGCTCTTTCATTACAAGAAATCGCATCTGTATTGGTCGGTTTGACCATATTCTTGATATTAACTGCTTTGCTCACCAAAACAATTCGAGAAATCGCTATAGCTCCTTGAAAAAATTCGTACGAAAAGAATTAAGCCTTTGGGGCGTTGAATAGCTTTTTCGATGGTTTGTGTAGTCCCTCAAGTTTTTCTCTTTGGAGTTGACTGATGGCGCAATCGTTTTTGCCATGGCCATTTATATTCTGTTCAGGCTATATGCGGGAAAATCGAAAAGCCGACATGTTCAAGCGTCAAAATGCGAGTAAACTCCTCGAAACATGTTGCTCTATAATAAACCTTATATTCAACATAGTCTTCCTTCAACACCACTAGCTTGCCAGAGAGGTACCGTGTGAAAAGTAGTGTTAAGCCGCTTTTTGCATGGCTATCGTTTTGGTGGCTAGAACCGCGATTAAAGGACGAATAATGCAGATGCCAAGAAGGCTTCCAGAAAAAACTAGATTGCGAGAAGAAAAGTTGCGAAGATATAGCCAAAACAAAGCGGTGTATCCAACAGTTTTTTGCCAAGAAGCTCCTGTTAAAGAAGGTCAAAAACTTGAAGTTGTGATTGATGACGTTGGAAGTCGCGGAGATGGAACAACGAGGATGCACGGATTTCTAATCTTTGTGCCCAACGCGAAAATTGGCGAAAGACTGAGCGTCCGAATAGTCAGAGTTAGCCAAGGATTCGCCCTCGCGGAAAGAGTGAATGAGTTGAGAGGAGAAAATTGAAAATAAAAGATTTAAAAAACGGGATGAAACGAGTAGACGTAGAAGCAAAGGTTATGGAAAAAACGTCGCCCCGAGAAGTCATGTCTCGATACAAGGACGAAACATACCGCGTGGCAGAAGCCACAATAAGCGACGATACTGGACAAATAAAACTAACTTTGTGGAATGACCAAATCGACCAAGTCAACGAAAACGACACTGTTAAGATTGAAAATGGCTATGTAACCTCGTTTCGCGGAGAGGTACAACTCAACATTGGCCGCTACGGAAAACTAACTGTTATGTAAATATCGATTGTGGTTAACCAATTTTAGAGAGGTGAAAAAGATGGAACGTGAAAGGCGTGGAAGAAGAGACCGCAGAAACTTTGGTCCCAGACGTTTTCCTCCAAAACCAGTTGAAGTAGGAAAAGAATACGACGTTGAAATTTTGGAGACTAGCCAACGAGGCGAAGGCATAGCACGAATCAAAGGTTTGGTGATTTTTGTACCGAATGCGAAGCCAAACGATCGTGTGAGGATACGAGTAACTAGGATTAGCAGACGGTTCGCTGAAGCAGAAGTTGTCGGAGAAGCCGAAGAGGCTCCAACGGAAGAGGACGAAGCTGCCGAAGAAGAAGCCGAAGAGGCTCCAACGGAAGAGGACGAAGCTGCCGAATAGAAAGGAAGCTGCTTGACAAGAAGGTTTATACAAATCCTTCCCACTTCTCCAGTTTCTTGACGATGCAGTTCGCTTTGAAAGTGCCTGTCTAAAGTAGAGCTGCTTCATCCCTATCTCATAGAAAGCTTTTTCACAACGAAACAAAGCATTGAGAGAAGCAGAAGTGAAGTGAAATTGGGAAGAGACCACTTTCTTAAGAGCCCTGTAATCCATATGAAGCTTAAGACCCAGATGACCGTTAACCAGCTAATTCAAGAATTCGCCAAATCAGGCTCTTTCGGAGCAGGGCGAATTGCCTCAGCCTGTGACATCTATGAACAAATGGTTCGCGACCAGGAATGCACAATTTTTTTAGCAGTTGCTGGTGCGGTTGTTCCTGCTGGCTTGCGGGCGGTCATCGCAGACTTGATTCGCAAAAGATTTGTCGATGTGGTGGTTACTACCGGGGCAAACATGGTTCACGATCTGCTTGAGGCCATGGGTGGACACCATTACAAAGGTCACTGGAACGTTGATGATTCGCTGCTTTATCAGTATCATATCTTCCGTATCTATGACATTTTTGTGCCTGAAGAAGACTTCAACAAACTGGACTATAAGCTGACAGAGATGTTTGACGAAATCGCCCTAGAAAATGAGGGGCGCTCTCTCTCTTCTAATGAGTTAATGGCAGAGATCGGAAAACGTGTCGACGATTCTAACTCAATTTTGAGAGCCGCCTATGAATCAAAAGTACCTGTATTTGCCCCAGCTGTTAGGGACTCTGAGTTTGGTTATGTTTATTGGCTCCACGCGTCACGTAAACCTTCAAAGGGAGCTATTTGCGTTGACGCGTTTAAAGAAGCAGCTGACATCATAAAAATAGCATCCCAGTCTCCTCGCCTTGGAATGATAGTATTAGGCGGCGGTGTGCCTCGGAACACTGTGCAACATACGGCGGCCATAGCCAGAAAAGGTATTGACTATGCGATTCTTCTTACCATGGATCGGCCAGAAACCGGTGGGCTTTCCGGCTCCACTTTGAAAGAGGCTATGAGTTGGGGCAAAATCAAACCTCGTGCCGACAAAATCACAGTGGTGGGAGACGTTTTGTCAGTTCTTCCACTTATTGCTGCTTCTGTTCTTGAACGGTTAGGCGACGAGTTCGTTAGGAGAAGGGGATGAACATGAAAAAACCTAAGTCGAAAGCGAAACATTGCGGAAACTGCCACCACCATAGTGCATATCGCTATCCCGACAAAGTTTTCTGTGTGTATCGCTTCTTGAAAAAGGAGGATCCCGTAGTTTCTACGTTGGACGTTTGCGAAAACTGGAAATTGGATCATCACAAGTGTTTTTGCGTCCAAGAAGCCTCCAAAAACGTTTGAGTCGGCTTCTGGAAATAGCGAGAAAAGCTGCTTAAGTTTTCTTTCGGCGTTTCCGCGTAGTCTTCTTTCTTGACCTTTTTTTAGGTTTCTCTGGTTCCTTTTTAGGTTCAGGTTTAGGTTTGGGTTGTGGTTTCGGCGGCTTGGGCAATTCCAGTGATGCTGATTCTTTAACTGCTGCAGATGATAGGGGCGCACTTTTGGATCTTGACATGTATCCGAGTCCTACGAAAACTATGCCGAGGATTACTAATACGGCGATGTAAAGCTGAGCGACTTCGTTCACAGCAAAGGCGGTGTAGACGGCTATTACAAGGCATATCGCAGCTACGAAGTATAATGTATAATCTATTCTCATTTTGTTCCTCTCTCCATGACGGCTAGATGTTTGTTGAAATAGCTTAAATAATTTTCTGACGTTTTTCTGTTTTTTAGCGGTTTTTTAGCCTTATTAGTAGAAAATCTCGGCCTTTCTGTAAAAACTATGGGCTAATCACACTTTGTTAACCATTTTTCGAGCTTTAGTTGCTGCTTTCGTAGGTAAACCTTTTTCATTCTTTGGATAGCTATTTCCACACGTTTAGGCGAAAAATTCCCTTGACTACATGAAAAGTGGAAAAGCTCATCTTCACGCAGGGGGCCATAGCTGAGGTCGTATTCGAGCGTCGTTTGTGGATGTAAATAAATGTGCCGCACTTTTTCATATTCCGGCGGAATTTTTGACTCGAACTTGCTGGGTAAGTTTTCTATTCTCTTGTATTCTTTGACGAGTTTGAGGGCGGTCTTAGGGCCTATTCCTTTTATTCCCTCGTTAAAATCTGTTCCCACCAAAATTGCTAGGTCTACAAGTTGCAGGCGGGTTAAGCCAAGGTGTGATAGAAGCTGTTCCAGCACTATAAGTTCCGGTTTTAAAGATCGCGTTGTTCCCTTGCGGGGCAAGTATTCTTGTCCATATATTGTTAGGAAGCGTAGCAGTTTCGGTGCGCCGAAGAGAATGCAATCGTAGTCTTTGCTACTTGCCGCCCAAACATCGCCTTGCATAGCCATGTAGGCGGTTTGAGCTTCTGCCTCACTTGGAGCCTGTACGTAGGGGATTCCAAGCAACGTGAGTAGTTTTTTAGCGTCTTCTATCATGCTTTGTGTTAGCCGGCTAGTCATGACAGCCTTGGAAAAAGCTTTGACGTAATCGTGGGCTTCTAATGCTTGACGCCATTCGTGAAGGGCTTTTTCTCGGCTTTCACGTCTCTTTTCAATCTCTTTCTCTTTCAAGTGTGGCGGTTGGCCGTCGAATACAAAGATAAGGTCTATGTTGAAATCGTGGATTAAACGTGTCGAGCGAGACATCAAACCAGCAAGGTGGGAAGTAACGTTTCCTTCTGAATCTTTTAGAGGCGTCCCGTCTCGGGTTCGGATTAGAGAAAGAAACTGGTATAGATAGTTGTTGGCGTCTACGGCGAGGCTTCTACCGCCTAAATCGTTTAGAGCAAGTATCTGCTTTATTATGATCGGCGTGAGGTTGACGCCCAACTTAACTTCCTGTCTTTCACACTACGTGTAAGGGTATGTTAAAGTTTTTACGATGGTTAGGCGTATAAGCAATGAGAAGCCCGGTGGTGTAGTGGACAAGCATAGAGGGCTTTGGACCCTCTGACGAGAGTTCGAATCTCTCCCGGGCTACCAAACTTTAGCGTTTAATTTATACTAATTGCCGAGGGTTTCGCTCATTTCCTCTCTTTTTCTTTAGCGTTTCTCGGAATAGGTTTCTTTCTTTTTAAGAGTCGAAATTTGTGACCAAGAATATCAACTGTGCCTTGTCTTTCTGGAAAATTATCGGTTGCAAGGTCTTTCCTGAGTTCAAGCATGTTAAGAGTGTCAAAGCCGTTGTGAATGAGATACTCAGTCGAAACGGAATGCTTGGGCTCAACTGTAAGGTAAAGAGAAGTTTCTCCATTCTTTGGTATAAAATCCTCACAACATGCAAGCAGTCTGCTGCCTACACCTTTCCTTCTGAACTGTTTCTTCACGAAAACCTCTCTGACAAAATACGCGCCTTCCCAAAACTGCACTCGTGCAAAACCAACCAGTTCTCTATGATGTTCAGCAAAGAAGATCTGGGATTTGCCTTCCAAGCTTTCTCTTGCCACTTGATCTGCCGCCTTCTTGTCGAGTTTTGACGCTTCCCAACCCTGCGATTCACGCAGCTCATTGTAAAAGTCCATGTAGAGAGATGACATACCGTGAAAATCGCTTTCTTGAAATTGCTTAATCACAACTTCCACGATACCACCTCTGAATTCGCTTGTCTCAGGTCCGACAAAACACGTCACTAATCCAAATGATGAAATTTCTCAGCTATAACTTTTCCTTAAAATATTTTCTATGGAGCCCTCTTTGTATGAAACTTCGATAAGCTGATTTTATCAATTCGTCTTCGTTTTTATGTGGAAATCGATAAGCAACTTCATCTAGAACTAGGTGTCCTAATGCAATTCTTAAGTAGTCGGTTAATGTTTCTTGGTACGCCAGATGTTGCCATTTCTGTAGCCATTCTCTGATTCCTTCTTCACAATGATAAAAATCTGTTTCTCTGTGAAACCAGTGACCATGCTTTTTTGCATCTCTGTCCATTCTGTCGTGAACCTTATAGGCATAAGTGTATCCAGTGATGATTGCATGTTCTCTTAGATATTCGTCAAATTTCAAATGAACTCTTCTTGTAGGCAATAAAGATTCCCTCTTGACTCTACCTTTTTATCCACGTGTCAAGTCTCTTTGAAGGTGTCTCTTCAGCTATATTCTTCCTTTATTCTAGTCAGTTCTCTCGGTTAACTATAACCACTATCGCATTTCTTACATTTGACAGCTTCTACCCGATAGCATGGAAGCAGTTCGAAGTCAGATAGTTGATCCCGGTTCAGCCATAACATTGTCCACCAACATTAACTAGACTACATTCTTGAAAACTAGTCCTTAGACCCAAAAAGAAGCAAGATTAAGGCTTAACATGCATTCTGTGTTGTGTGTTTGCCTCTATCATTTTGAGAAGTCAGTTTTACCTATCTCTCCCCTCTGTGTGGTTTCGTTGTTCCAACTGCTCTAAATAACGCCTCAGATGATTGTTTTCTCTAGGAGTTGACTGAGTGTGACCTGTAAGGTGCACTGTCACAAATGTGGCACGGTGCTCTACGAAGGGAGGGAACTGAAGCCTCCTTACGAGATTTTGAAAGACCTGGAAGGTAGATGCCCTAACTGTCACAGAAAGCTTGGAATAATCCCAGTGACATTTGAGGTAATCCCCATTGAATGAAAGGCTCCAGATCACCGATAATCATTCGATCCACCGGAAGTTTCTTCCGCAAATCATAAAGCAGAGAGAAACAGCGAGAATCCAGCAGACTTTTATCTCAGTTTCAGGGGATAGTATGTACAAAGAAGGGGGGTGACTTGATGAGTGAATCTAAGAAATATGAATGCTGTGGTCAAACCTTTAGCACAAAGGAAGAAATGGAAGCCCACAACCAGAAGCATCACAGTAAACGTGGCTGCTGCAAGTAGCCAAACAACGCTTAAATCGAAGACAAAAAACTCTTCCATATTTTATACTAGCATCGAGTTTCTCCCGCAAGCCTATCAGAACATGATTCCAATTCCTTTCTTTAGCCTGATTAGTTCTTTTGGCTTAGCAATGACTTTACCGTCTTCTGCCCTGTAGTGTTGTTTCATTTGTTCGTCTCCAAGGTTTTCCGGCTGTCAGCCAAGTGGGCATGCAGTTGTTTTGCGTCGAGGAAGATGATGGCTGCTCCTATTACGAGGCCGAGGTATGCAAAAAAGTTCGGCGTCTCGGGCTTTATGGACAATCCGAAAGTTAGGACTATACATGTGCCTGCAATTAAGTACCCGATGAAGGGGGCTAGATCAGCTTTTCTCTCGGTTCTTCTTTTGCCACCTTCTAGGGTGTTATATAAAATTGAAAAGCCGACAGCTGAGAGCAGGAATTCCTGGGAAATCAGGATTTCTGGAACGGAAAAGCCGAGAAATGAAAGTGTCTGAAAGGAGACTATTGCCTCAAACCAGACAACGAGAACAACAAAACCAGCTATCATCAAAACTGGTTTAGAATTGTCTAGAGAACCCTTTTGCTTCAACAATGGGAACCCTTCCGCTAAACAGGTAACATGTGGGAATAAAATCATAAAAACGCAACGTTGAGTTCGTTTTTCTTCGTTTTCTGTTTAAAACTAGCGAAAAACCGCGAAATACATCCAGAAAAGTCCGTTTTTACGTTTTTAAAGCAAAACGGCTCGCACGCATCACGGTATGCCTGCCAGCGTGTCTACTCTCAACCCCATCCGCCAACTACC
>JBKHJI010000079.1:0-5519 GCA_046538175.1 Bathyarchaeia archaeon
GAACTGGAGTTCTACGTTTTTTAGGCCGGGTTCTTTGACGACTGTTTGGGCTATGAAATTGGTGGTTGCGAAGCCTAGTGTTCCCCTGATTGGTTGTAGGGCTGCTGTTCCTGTGTTGAGGGGTATGATGTAGATTAGTCCGGTTGTGAGGACTGTTTTGCTTTTTTCTTGTCCTAGCTAGTTTGTTGGCTGTGAGTATGCTACGATTGTCTGGGGGATGACTGCTAAGCTGTTAATTTTGGCTAAGGGAGTAGGGTTGATAAATGTGGGGAACTGTGTGTGGGTGCGGCGTGTTTGGAAGCGTTGCTGTAGGGAAGGGTGATGACATGAACTTGTGGTTTATGTGGGGGTTGTGCCGTTGAAGTTAAAAAGGGTTGATGATGCATATTCTATTGTGGATAGAGATGAAGAGTGTTGAGTATCTTAAGAGGCGGTTGGAGGAGCTTAAGCCTGTTCTTGAAGAGAAGTTTCAAGTGGAGGCTGTTGGGGTTTTTGGTTCTTATGTTCGTGGAGAGCAGAGGCGGAGGAGTGATGTTGATGTTCTGGTTGAATTGGGGGAGGATGCTCGTGTAGGGTTGCTTAAGTTTGTGGAGTTGGAGATTTTTTTGAGTGAGCAGTTAGGCGTGAAGGTGGATTTGGTTGCTAGAGGCGGTTTGAAGCCTTCTCTTAAAGAGCATATATTAAGTGAAGTTGTGTATGTATGAAAAAAAGGGGTAGGGTCTATTTTCTGGATATTCTTGGGGCTATTGAAGAGATAGAGGAATTTACTAGGAGCCTTACTTTTGATGAATTTGCGAAGAACAAGATGGTTATTCGGGCTGTGACGATGGATTTTGCGGTTATCGGCGAGGCTGCTAAACGTGTTCCTTCAGGAATTAAAAGAAGGTATCCTAAAGTTCCTTGGAGGCAGATGGCGGGGATACGAGATAAAATAATTCATGGTATGCGTATATAAAGCTGGGTGTTCTGTGGGATGCGGTACGTTTGGATTTACCAGTTTTGAAGCCACTGATTAAGGAAATACTGGAGAAAGACTTTAAAGAGGAATAATTCGCCGATACAGTGGTAACTACACCTTCAGGTTTCGGGTTTGTTGTTTTTTGGTGGGTGAGGAGGATGGTTTGGATGCGCCGTATGTGGAGATGGGTTTGAAGGTGCGTAGTTTTTTGGGGGTGTGGGGATGTTTTGGGGGTTCGCCGTAGAGTGTGGATGTGGAGGCGAAGATTAGTGTGGATGTTAACCAAATTCTTTCATATTTTGTCTAGTGCTTCATAGAAGTTGTAAACAATACTTGGTGAAAGCCAGAAGCCGTCTTCAAGCATTTGCTTAAATAATTTTTTTGCTCGTGTTTTGTTTATTATTGTTTCTTTAACACTTTTTAGAAGCACGTATAAAATCCCTTTAGGTTTTAGTCCTAGGGCTTTACTTACTTGGTATGAGTCTTCGTCGTTGGTTAAAATTGTAGAGATGTTTTTCTCTAAGGATAGGGCTATTGCTTGACGTTCTCCTTTTCCTAGTTTCACGTTAAATTTTGCTTCAATCCTCTTGACAGTGCCTACAAATTTTGTAGCAGGTTTGCAGAGTTTTATCCATTTATCTTGGACGGCTCTGCTGATTATTTTGGCATCCTTGAAGCCCTTTTCAAGTCCAAGAGTTACTGTTTCTTTGTAGACAGCTTCAGGCACTAGTGCTTCAGAGTACATTCTTTTCAAGAGGTTTAAGTTGTTGTATTTTCCTAACCATATAAGTGGACCGGCATCCGACACTGTTGCCACTCAGTCCACTAGCTCCCTAGCTTCCTCGGCGAACCTCTCCTCACCATAGCTTAAGGCAACGTTTCTTCTTTTTAGTTCAAGAAAAAGTTCTCTGTAGCTTAAACCTGTTAGTTCAGTCGTCCTGCCAAAGGATATTTTACCTTTAGAGTAAAGATCTAGGGCTAAGCGTAGCTTCATCTCTTGTATGCCTAACTGCAGCGCTTCCCTTATAACGTCTGATTTATCTCTTTGAAGCTTCTTCGTAAGCGCTTCTAACTCTTTAAGCGCTTCTTCTGAAAGCCTGAGTGTTGTAACTTTAAGTGTCATTCTTGATACCTGTATTCTTTTAGAATACGATTATTTATGAACCTACTCCTTTATTTTTTTGGGGTTAGAGGTTGGTTTTTCCATTGTGCTTAGTGGAAAGTCGAATAGGCGTGTGAATGGTTCGAGTTCTTTTAGTATTTCTTTTAGGTTTTGTATGTCTGTTTTGTTGACTGCGCCTATGAGTGGAGTTGTTGTTGCGTATGTAGTTAGGAAGATTAGCGCTCCGACGATGAGCTTTATCCAGTTGGGCAGGCTCAGTTGCGATATTATTGTGTAGGTGATTGTGGCTGCGAGTGTAGCTGCTGTTGTGCTTGTTCGAGAAACGTTATGGTTGGGGGGTCAGAGTGATCCGTGGGCTGGAGAGTTTTTTGGCTTTCGTTTGAACTTGTATGTGCCATATAGCCTCCCCCGCGGTTTAATGTGTAATCCAAATATGTAGGCTCCGGGTTGCTGGAAGTTTTGAAAGATCCTAGATGCCCTGTAATCTTCAGATTTGAGGTTTCTTTCGTCTTTTTATCTCGTATGTCCTTCTGTTAGCAGCAAACTATCTTGTGTTTGATTAGAATTAAATGCTATTCATAGTGTCCTTTAAAGTATCCACGAGCTTTTCAAGAAAGAGGTCAAAATCCTTTGATGGTTTGGTAACGAATAGGCTTCTCTCGAAGGTGTCCTCAAGAGCTTCTTTTACTCTCACGGATTGTCTGTTTCTCTCTAAGTTTTCTCTGTATTTTTTATAACGCAAGCATGCTTTTGTCTTCTTGACGATTTCTTCTTTTAATCTTTCGGCTTTAAAGCCGAGTTTATCCAGCATGAATAGATCGTAGAAGTCTCTCAACTTTTGCGCTCGTCTCGTGAGGATTGCCCTAGCCTTTTCACATAGGATTTCCCTTTCGTCATAGGCAAGAACTTTGAGTGGGTTATAAAAATCCAAGAAATCTCTGAAGTAATTTATTTCATCTTCTGATAATTTAGTCCCATTCAGCAAAGTTTTAGCGACAGCTTTTTTGGGAGGGAAAAGGATCTCTTCCACGAAGTTTGCCTGAATCTTTATGAGTTCAGAGTTTTTCCAAAGCTTGAACGTTACCATCCTTCCCCCTCCGCCAAATTCTATGTGTTTATTGTTTTTCATGTCGTTTCTAAACTCAAGGTTAATTTTTATACATAACTTTTCTAGAAATGAGCCCAAAAAATCGACTTCTTTGAGAAGCTTTCTCCTCAGCTCTTTCTTCTTGAGGGATTCCCGAGTTTCGTGTTCTTTCCAAGTAAGATCTAGGTCAACACTGAACCTGTAGTAGCTAAAGTAGCATTTCACTAAGCAGCTTCCACCCTTGAAAAGGTAATTCTTCGCGAGATACGGAGAAGAGTATATTTCTTTGAGTATTCTGTGGATGATAAAGTCGTTCTCAATCAAATCTGACTTTTCTATTCCGGATTTTTCGGCGACGAAGGTGATGAACTCAGATAAGTCCGGCATTCTTTATCACTTTCTCAACTGTTTTAGGATAAAACTTCAAATAGGCTTTGATCTTTCCAGCTTTTGCGTTCTTTCCGTAATCCTCGATCAGCGAAACTGTTCTTTCTTCTGGAACTGATCTGTACCTTGAAACATAGATTAAATCGAGCAAAGTTTTTTCAGTGTCGGAAAACTTGATGTGATCCTCATGTGTTGTTCCGAAGCCGAAAAGTTTCTTCTTCAGTTTGATGAATTTTACTTTTTCTCCTCCAACCTTTATTTCTTTAGGCCTGAATATCTTGTCGTTCAGGATGAAAATTGTGTCGAAGTATTCGTGAGTTAACCCGTTGAGCCTCAAGCTTGTGTAAAGTCCGAAGTACCAGTTAAGATTGAGTTTTTCCATTCCGAGTGAAAGAGCCTGATAAACGTTTATAGTCTTCTTAAGCTTGAATTCTTCGATGGTCTTCACGTAATAGAGGCCTCTTAAAATTCTTAGGAGATAACCATAAGATATCATAAAGTTTATGGTGTCGCCAGCAGCCGCGTCGAATCTTCTACAGACTTTTTCTAAATCTTCTCTCCTTATCACTTTTCCGCCGAAACTGGAGAGTATGTATCTGGTTAAAGGTTTCATACTAGATATTTATATAACAACCTTTAAAAATTTTTATGATTGTTATACATACCAAAGTGATCGATTAGAGAGTTTTTCAAATTCAGGGTTCATTTTTAGTCGCAAGACAGGTGTGAAATGGCTATGTTTCAGTAGCTGTTTTGCTGTGCGCATAAACTTCGGAAACGATACCTCCCTATCGTTTTCATCTGCCCCTTCCCCCTAGGTTTTTATGTGTGTCACGTAAGAATCGGTTGTTGCTATTTTGAGGTTGAAGCAAAGATTAGTGTGGGGGTGGTTCTGGTTTTTTTGAGGTGTTCTAGGAGGTTGTGGGTGGCTGCTGCTTTTTGTTGGAGGTGGACTTTTGGGTTGGTGGCGGTTGTTGTGGCTTTTGGGGTTGCTGCTAGGCGTCTGATTTGGGTCTCGACAAAATTTTTGGGGGCTTACTAGGCTCACCTGTTTGTCCGACAACAATTTTTGTTTGTCCGACAAAGCAGTTGGCTCTTGGGTGATTTGAGTTGTTGGTTTTTTCTTTCTGAGCACCGAACGCAAGCCATTCTGTTTTGTCTGCCAAGGCTTAGGAGTCTGGTTTGGGTTTCTAAGGATTTTTTGTTTTGTTTTGTTTTGTTTTGGGTTTCAAAAGCGAGACTTGAAGCAGTCTGCGACGATCATGGGGCTGTGCACCACGCGAACCTGTCAAAACAAGTTTAGCATGCTTTTAAGCTGCAGAAAACTCAAATAGTCCAAAGGCTCCGCCGACAATGCCCTGTTAGCCTCCACATTGAACGTCTGAGGCTGCTTCTCTGCTCTGGGATGAACTGGGTACACAATCTTGGATCCAAGCTCTTGTTGAACGATGTCCAAACCTTTGAGTCCCCCGAAGCCTCTTGTCGTCGTCCATGTTCTCTTGACGATGAACCGTAACCAAGAAGTAGCCATCGCCGTCAACGCCAAAATGGCTGTGAATATCATGCTTCTTCTTCGAAATCTTCGAATTCTGAAAAACAGTGTCCATCACCGTGTTTCCGGGTCACAAAAACCTGTCTTCAGTTGATTCTTCGCCGAGCGGTATCTGGCTAGGCTTCATGGTGGGCGCAAACAACAAATCTGAATAATGGTCGGCCGAAACCTTGTTAACCTCTTCAGGTATCCGTCGGTCATAACTCCGAAGATCAGCCTCCACATGCTCCACTTTGACGCCCAACTTAGCCGCGGTCAATGTTCCAGCGAGAACACTGTTAGCGTCACCTTCAATGTTCCCGCACTCTGTAGGTCGTCCAAGCCGAGTCGGTGGTCTGAACCTTGCTATAGTGGTATACACTGTTGGTCTGCCGGGGAAAGATATAATATTGTTCATGCCTTTGAATTAAAT